>JAQGIX010000121.1 GCA_028290925.1 Phenylobacterium sp.
GTGCTCACCGCCGGCGCCGCGGCGCCCAAGCTGGTGCGCCGCGAGCACCTGAAGAAGATGAAGCCCGGCACGGGGCTTGTCGACGTCTCCAACGACCAGGGCGGCTGTTTCGAGACCAGCCGGCCGACCACCCACATGGACCCGACCTACACCATCGACGGCGTGGTCCACTATTGCGTGGCCAACATGCCCGGCGCCGCGCCGCGCACCTCGTCGGAAGCCCTGGTCCACGCGACCCTGCCCTTCGGCCTGCTGCTCGCCGACAAGGGCCTGGACGCGCTGAAGAAGAACAAGCACCTGGCCAAGGGCCTCAACGTCCTGGCCGGCCAACTCACCCACCCGGCGGTGGCCGAAGCCCTCGGCAAGCCGTTCAACGATCCGTACAAGGTGTGGGGCTAAGTTCCTCTAAAATCACGGAATACACGTAACAGGGCGGCCGATCGGCCGCCCTTTCTTTTTGACCACGAAAACCACGAAAAAGGGCTCTGCCGGCGGGCTACCCTCGAGTGTCATCCCGGAAAGCCGCACAGCGGCTTGTCCGGGACCCATAAGCGCCGGCGGCGAAGGAGAGCCGCTGCGGCGCCGCAGCGCCTCGCCGGAATCTTCGACGCTCATGGGTCCCGGTCTTCGCCTTTGGCGAAACCGGGATGACACGGTGGGTGGCCGCCCACCTTTCGTGTCCCTTCGTGGTTTTCGTGGTCAATCAAAACGGCGGTCTCGCCGCCGCCCCCATCCCACCGGCCGACCCCCCTTCCGTGTGTTCCGTGTGTTCCAGGGTTCCCCCCTTCTGAAATACCGTTGCAATCTTCCCCAGCCTCCTTCCCCATGAGCAAAACGGAGAGGCTGCCATCATGTGTGACGACGAGATCCATCAAGGCCTGACGCAGGACCTCAGCGTGTCCCGCCGCAGCTTCGGCCTGGCCGCCGCGGCCGCGGCCGGCTACGCCACCACCGCCCACGCCCAGGCCGCCGCCGCGGTGGTCGAGACCGACGTGAGCGTCAAGACCCCCGACGGGGTCGCCGACGCCGCCCTCTTCACCCCGCCCGGCAAGGGGCCCTTTCCCGCGGTGCTGATGTGGCCGGACATCGGCGGCCTCAGGCCGGTGTTCCGCGACATGGGCCGCCGGCTGGCCAGCTCGGGCTACGTGGTGCTGGTCCCCAACCCCTTCTACCGCTCGCAGAAGGCCCCGGTGATCGAGGGGCCGCTCAACTTCGGCGACCCGGCGGTGCGGGCGCGGCTGTTCGCCATGCGCGCGAAGATGACCGACGACGGCATCGACAAGGACTCCATCGCCTACGTCGGCTTCCTCGCCGCCCAGGCCAAGGTCAGCAAGAAGGCCAGGATGGGCGTGCAGGGCTACTGCATGGGCGGCCCGCTGACGATCCGCACCGGGGCGGCCAGCCCGCGCATCGGCGCCGGCGCCACCTTCCACGGCGGCACCCTGGTCTCCAAGGACCCCGACAGCTCGCAGCTGCTGGCCCCCAAGCTGCACGGCGAATACCTGGTCTGCGAGGCGCAGAACGACGACAAGTCCGACCCCACCGCCAAGGATGTGGTCAGGGCCGCCTTCGCCGCGGCGCACGTGCCCCTGAAGCTCGAGGTCTATCCGGCCATGCACGGCTGGTGCGTCCCCGGCAGCCCGGTCTACGACGCCGCCCAAGCCGAACGCGCCTGGGCCGAGCTGCTGGGGCTCTACAAGCGCGCGCTGGTCTAACCCTCGCCGGCCGCCCTTTCGTTTTGAACCACGAAAAACACGAAAGGCCCTGCGAACGGCCATCCCCGAGTGTCATCCCGGAAAGCCGCGCAGCGGCTTGTCCGGGACCCATAAGCGCCGGGGGCGCGCTCGCCTGAACCTTCGACGTTGATGGGTCCCGGTCTTCGCCTTTGGCGAAACCGGGATGACACGGTGGGTGGGCGACCACCTTTCGTGTTTTTCGTGGCTAAACAATACGATCGCGCCGCCGCCGCAGCGCCCTCCGGACCACCCCCTTCCGTGTGGTCCGTGTGTTCCGTGGTTCTCTTCACGGCCTTGCGGCCAAGCTCGTTCCACGCCATCACTCCCCCCGCGAAGGCGGTCTCCCCTTCATCGGGGGGCCAAGAGGGAACTGGGGTGAGACGCCCCGGCTGTGCCCGCAACTGTAAGCGGCGAGGCCCTTCGTCCATTCTTCCCCTCACCATGAGGGGAGGCGCCACTGGGACGCCTTCGGGCGGCTTGGGAAGGCGAGGACGAAGGACCGGTGACCCGTGAGCCAGGAGACCTGCCGTCTTCCGTCGCTCGTCCGGGGTCCGGGTCCAGACCATCGGCGCGGGAAGACTTAGCCGTCTTCCAGTCGCAGCGACTCCTTGAAACGGAGGCTGAACGACCATGCGTACTCACTTGTTTTCATTGCTTTCCACGGCGGCCGCGGCCGCACTTCTCCCGGCCTGCGCCCGAGCCGCAGAGGCGGCGCCAGTCGGCGAACTCATCGTCACCGCCACGCGCCTGCCCACCCGCCTCGACCTGGTGACCGGCGCCCACGTCATCGAGCGCGACGAGCTGGAGGCCCGCCAGACGCCCTTCCTCGAGGACGTGCTGCAGACCATCCCCGGCGTCGCCGTCACCCGCAACGGCGCCTTCGGCGGCCTGGCCTCGATCCGCATCCGCGGCGCCTCGCCCGACAAGACCCTGGTGCTGATCGACGGCGTTCCGGTGGGCGATCCGGCCGACCCCAACGGCACCTTCGATCCCTCGTCGCTGCAGAGCGCCGATGTGGAGCGGATCGAGGTGCTGAACGGGCCGCAGGGGTCCCTCTGGGGGTCCGACGCGATCGGCGGGGTGGTCTCGATCACCACCCGGGAGCTGAAGGGGATCGAGGCCCGGGTCGAGGGCGGCAGCTTCGGCACGCTGGACGGCTTCGTGGGCGCCGGCGTCGCCGCGGACCGCTACGCCCTCTCGGCCTCCTTCTCAGGCCTCAAGACCGACGGCATCTCCAAGGCCGACACCGGGACCGAGAAGGACCCGTTCAAGACCGCCAGCGCCAACCTCGCTGGGCGGCTGAAGCTGACCGACGCCGTCCAGTTGGAGGCGCGGCTGAGCTACCGCTATTCCGACGTGGCCATCGACGGCTTCCCGCCGCCGAACTTCACGCTGGCCGACACGCCGGACCGCGACAAGTCCCGCGCCTGGCAGGGCGACGTGCGCGCCCTGGTCGACGCGCTGGGCTTCCACCAGACGGTGAGCTTCTCCGACTATCACCTTTGGCGGCATGACATTTCGTCGTTTCCCGCCGTCTACACCGCCGAGCGCCAGGTCTGGCGCTGGACCGCCGAGCATGGCGGCCCGGCCGACCCCTACGCCCTGGTGCTCGGCGCCGAACGCGCCTCGACCACCGCCGACCTTTCCGCCCGCGGGACCACCGACCTCTCGACCACCTCGGCCTTCGCCGTCGGCCGCGCCCGGCCCTGGACGCCGTTGACCCTGACCGCCAGCCTGCGCTTCGACGACCCCGACCGCTTCCAGGCCCGCACCACCGGCCGCCTCGCCGCCGCGGTTGACGTGAGGGAAGGCATCACCGTCACCGCCTCGGCCGGCCAGGGCTTCAAGGTCCCGACCATCTCAGAAACCCTGTGCGACTTCTGCTTCGCCCCGCCGGTCCAGCTGCGCCCAGAGCTGGCCGAGGGCTACGACCTGCGCCTGGGCTGGACCGCCCCAGACGGCCGTCTCACCGCCGCCGTCACCGGCTACCGGCTGAACGTCCGCGACCAGATCGCCTATGTGAACCTGAGGTACATCAACATCGCCCGCACCCGCTCGGACGGCGTGGAGGCGGAGGCCGACGCCCGGCTGACCGGCAGCCTGCGCCTGAAGCTGGCCTACGCCTGGACCGAGGCCATCGACGCCACGACGGGCGGCGAACTCCTGCGGGTCCCGCGCCAGTCCGGCGCGGCCAGCCTGTTCTGGACCCAGGACCCCTGGGGCGCCGCGCTCACCGTCCGGGCGGAGACCAGCCAGGGCGACGTCGCCCGCGACGGCTTCACCCGCATCCGCCGTCCGGGCTTCGCCGTGGCGGACCTGGCGGGCTCCTACCGGCTGAACGACCAGCTGACGCTCACCGCCCGGATCGAGAACCTGACCGACAAGCGCTACGAGGAGAATTTCGGCTTCGGCGAGCCGGGCCGGGCGGTCTACGTCGGCGTGAGGCTGAAACCCTAGGCCGCGGCCCAGGTGTCGAGCGCGGTGGGATCGTCGAGGGCCATCTCGTCCCAGTCGAGGTCCGGCGGCGGGCTCATGGCCGCGGCCACCACCGCGCTCATCTCCGCGGCCGAGGCCACGTCGACCAGCACGGCCGAGGCTTCGGGCCGCGACAGGGCGAAGCCCAGCGCCGCCTGCAGCGGATCGGAACGACCCTCGGCGATCAGCCGGCGGGCGCGACTGATCCGCCCCGCCGCCGCCTTCAGGTGCGAGGGCGCGCGGTCCGGCGGCAGGAACAGCACGCCGTTCAGGAAGATCGAGCGCAGGTGCACCTCGACCCCCATGCTGGCGAGTTCGGCCAGCGTGCCGTCGACGATCAGCCGCTGGTCGAGCAACGAGGCCGGCGCCTGCACCACGTCGGGCTTGAAGCGGCGCGAGAGGCCCACCGGATCGTCGGAGGCGTAGACCGAGACGCCGATCTTGCGGCACAGGCCTTCGTCCTTCAGCAGCCGCAGGCGGTCCCAGAGCGCCGGTCCGCCGGGGCTCAGCATATCCGTGGCGGAGGGGGCGAAGATGGCGTCCACCTGGTCGACGCCCAGCCGGGCGATCTGGGCGCGCACCTCGGCCTCGGCGAAATCCGGGCCGCGGTCCGGGCGCACGGTGGTCACGGTGAGGCGGAAAGGGTTGGGTTTGGGGAGCAGCTGGCCCAGCGTCAGGTCGACGGTCTGCGAATGGCGGCCGACCTCCAGCACGCAGAGTCCGGCGCGGGCGGCGATCGACAGGATGTCGCGCGCCTCGGCGTCACGCGGACGGCCGCGCGCGCTCGACGGTTGGTCGAGACAGAACTGCCCGGACCCGAGGCCCAGCTTCGCAATTGGTGACGTCATGACGGGCGTTGAGCTTGGTAAGCTTCCTATGAGCCGCCATCTTGGACGCCAGATGCCTAAGAACCCGTATCTAGGACCTTATCGGCGAGTTAAATCTTGAGCGTGCGAGAGCCCCTCCCCGAATGGCCGCTGTTCGGCATGGCCGAGGACGTGCGCCCCGCCCTGCGCCAGGCGCGCGACGCCGGCCGGACCTGTGCGCTGGCCACCCTGATCAGCGTCGAGGGCGGCGGACCGCGACCGCCGGGGACCCAGATGGTCTTCGCGCCGGGGATCGTGGCCGGCTACTTCTCCGGCGGCTGCGTGGAAAGCGACATCGCCGACCACGCCTACGCCTGTCTTGAGGACGGTGAGCCGCGCACCCTGATCTACGGCGAGGGCAGTCCCTGGCCGGACATCCGCCTGCTCTGCGGCGCGCGCATCGAGATTTTCGTGGAGCGAGTGTTCGCCGACGACCCGGCCGTCGCCGAGCTGCTGGCCGCAGAGGCCGAGCGGCGGCCGGTGGTCTATGTCAGCGACGGCTATGCGCGCCTTTGCGGCCCAGAGCTGTCGCCGTGGCTGGAAGCCGCCGTCGAGAAGGCCTACGAGCCCGTGCCGCGGCTGGTGGTGGTGGGCGGCGATCCCACGGCGCTGGCCATCGCCCAGCTCGGCGCGCAATCGGGCTTCGAGACCACGCTGGTGCGCCCCAAGGGGCCCGAGACCCCGCCGCCGATCGCCGGCGTCGCCTATCGGCGCGACGAGCCTGCCCAGGCCCTGGCCGCCCTCGACGTCGACTCCTGGACCGCGGTCGCCATCGCCACCCACGACATCGAGACCGACCATGCGGCGCTGAAGGCGGCGCTGCCGTCGCCGGCCGGCTACGTGGGCCTGCTGGGCGCCAGGCGGCGGCTGATGGGCCGGCTGGCCGAGCTGAAGGCCGACGGCATGGCCGAGAGCGCCATCGCCCGGCTGCATGCGCCCATCGGCCTCGACATCGGCGGCAAGGCGCCCTGGGAGGTGGCGGTCTCGGTAATCGGCGAGATCATGGCCCTGCGCTATGCCCGCGCCAGCGGCAGCGCCTCGACCACGTCGCCCGCCGAAACCGCCGGCGCCCCGGCCAGCCGCCGCAGCAGCGCGTCGGAAACCGCGAAGACGCTGACCAGCGACGAATCCTGATCGCGATAGGGCCGGATGACCACCTCGCCGCCCGCATAGCTGAGCTTGGCCCGCATCCAGTGCTCCCGCGGCCCGTTGGCCGGCAGGTCCTGCGCCAGCTTCGCGGGAATCGTCGCGGGCTCGGGTGAGGCGCCCTGATAGGTGCTGAGGATCGGATGCAGGAACATCTCGGCGCAGACGAAGGCCGAGGCCGGATTGCCCGGCAGGCCGAGCAGGCGGCGCCCATCGGCCAGCACGCCGAAGAAGGTGGGCTTGCCGGGCCGGACCGCGACGCTCTCCACCCGATACGACATGCCCAGCGCCTCGGCCGCCGCGCGCACCAGGTCGTGGTCGCCCACCGAGGCGCCGCCCACCGTGACGATCAGCTCGGCGTCGGCTGAGCGCATGGCTTCGACCACCGCCTCCAGCTGGTCGCGGATCGGCTTGGCGCGGGTCACGGCCGCGCCCCAGCCGGCGATCATCGCCGCCAGAGCCGGAGCCCCGGAATCATAGATCTGGAACGCCCCGGGGGTGGCCGGCGCCTCGACGATCTCCTCGCCGGTGGAGAGCAGGGCGACGCGGGGCCGGCGATGGACCTGCACCTCCGCGCGCCCGGCCGACGCCGCCAGGGACAGCCGCCACGGATCGATGCGCACGCCCGGCTCGAGCAGGGCCTGGTCCTTCCTGAAGTCGCCGCCGGCCGGCCGGAGGTGACTGCCAGCCACGACCGCCGGGATGCGCACCGCCTCGCCCTCGCGGGTCGCGTCTTCCTGGATCACGATGGCGTCGCAGCCTTCCGGCACGGCGGCGCCGGTGAAGATCCGCACCGCCTCGCCGCCGCCCACGCGGCCTTCGTAACCGTGCCCCGCGGCGCTCTCGCCGACGATCTTCAGCGCGCCCGGGCCGTCCGCCGCCCGCACCGCCCAGCCGTCCATGGCCGAGGCCGGGAAGGGCGGCTGGTCGCGCACCGCGCGCACCTCCTCGGCGAGCACCCGGCCGATGCTGTCCGCCAGCGCTATGCGCTCGACCGGCAGGGCCACGATCTCCGCCAGCATGCGGGCCCGCGCGTCGTCGACGGAGAGCAGCTTCATGCCCGCCAGTCGCCGGACTTGCCGCCGGTCTTGGAGACCAGCCGCACCGCCTCGATGACCATGGTCTTCTCGGCCGCCTTCAGCATGTCGTAGAGCGTGAGACAGGCGACGCTCACGGCGGTCAGGGCCTCCATCTCGACGCCGGTCTGGCCGGTGGTCTTCACCCGCGCCGTCACCATGAAGCCGTCATCGACCGGTTCGATGCGCACCTCGGCCTTGGAGATGGCCAGCGGGTGGCACATGGGGATCAGGTCGGAGGTCTTCTTGGCGGCCATGACCCCGGCGATCTCGGCCACCGCGCGGACGTCGCCCTTCTTGCCTGCGCCGGAGGTCGCCAGCTTCAGGGTCTCGGCGCTCATCCGCACGAAGCCCTCCGCGATGGCTTCGCGGGCCGTGGCGGCCTTGTCCGAGACGTCGACCATGCGGGCGCGGCCGGTCTCGTCGATGTGGGTGAGCTTGCTCACGTCTCCATCAATCGCGGCATCAGCTCGACCATGTTGCAAGGGCCGTGGCGGCTGTCGAGCTGGGCGGAGATCACCTTGTCCCAGCCGTCCTTCACGGCGCCGTTGGAGCCCGGCAGGCAGAAGACGAACACGCCTTTGATGAGGCCGGCGAGCGCGCGCGACTGCAGGGTCGAGAGCCCCACCGACTGGTAGCTGACCAGGTGGAAGATCACCGAGAAGCCGTCGATCTCCTTGTCGAACAGCGGCCGGATGGCCTCGGGCGTGACGTCGCGGCCGGTGATGCCGGTGCCGCCGGTGGTGACGATGGCCTCGACGTTTCCGGACGCGATCCAGTCGTTCACGCGGGCGCGGATGGCGTCGATGTCGTCCGGCACGATGGCCTTGCCGACGAGCTCATGGCCCGCGCCCCTGACGCGCTCGGCCAGCACATGGCCGGAGGTGTCGCTCTCCTCGTCGCGGGTGTCGGAGATGGTCAGCACAGCGATCTTCACCGGCTTGATGGCCTGGGAGGTGTCGACGCGGCCGCCGGGGCTGAGCACGGGGGCGTCCATGGGGGGGCTCATCGGGTGGTCTCCTTGTCCCATCGGGCGACATCGGCGTGATCTTCGGCGCGGGGCTCGATCCAGCGGGCGCCGCCCGGCCCGTGCTCCTTCTTCCAGAAGGGGGCGCGGGACTTCAAGTAGTCCATCAGGAAGTCGCAGGCCTCGAAGGCGGCCCGCCGGCGCCTGGCCGCGGTGGCGACGAAGACGATCGGCTCGCCGGGCGCGATCTTCCCCACCCGATGGCGGACCATCAGGTCGTCGAGGGCAAACCGGGTCCGCGCCTGCTCGGCGATCTTGCCGATCTCGGCCTCGGTGAAGCCGGGATAGGCCTCCAGCTCGAGGGTCACGGCCTCGCCGCCCTCGGCGCGGGCGAGGCCGGTGAAGGTCGCGATCGCGCCCACCTCGCTGCGGCCCTTGGCGAACTCGCTGAGCAGGGCGCCGGGGTCGAACGGGGCTTCGGACAGGGTGATCATCCGCCGCTCATCGGCGGCAGGAAGGCGACCTCGGCCTTGGGGCCGATCGCACGGTCGCCGCGCACGATGGCCTGGTCCAGAGCCACCTGGACGCCGGGGCCCGACAGCGCCGCGCCCAATCGGGCGTCCTCGCGGGCCAGCAGGGCCTTGAGCGCGCTGATCGAGATGGCCTCGACACCCTCGCGCTCGCGCCAGCCGGCCAGGTCGCGCAAGCGTCCGAACAGCAGCACCTTCGCCACCGTCAGCCTCCTGTCGTGGACATGTGCCGCGCCACGGCCGGCGCGGCGGCCCGCTCGATCTTGAAGTCGTGGCCCTTCGGCTTGGTGTCGACGGCCCCGCGGATCGCCTCGATCAGGTCGTCGTCCGAGGCGCCGGCGCGGATCACGGCGCGCAGGTCGGCGGCGTCCTCCTGCCCCAGGCAGGTGTGCAGGGTGCCGGTGCAGGTCAGCCGCACGCGGTTGCAGGCCTCGCAGAAATTGTGG
>JAQGIX010000174.1 GCA_028290925.1 Phenylobacterium sp.
CGATCGCGCCGACCAAGTTCTTCCTCTTGATCAACGGCGTGAACGGCGGCTCCCAGGACGCCGCCCACCAGGGCTGGTTCGAGATCAACAGCTTCGACTTCGCCGCAGCCAACAACGGGACCGCCTCCGCCCCCAGGCTGGGCGTCGACCCCTTGAGCCTCAGCCTGCCCACCTCGGAAGGCCTGACGGCCCTGCTGGCCAAGCTCAGCACCGGCTTCCACATCACCGGCGCCCGCATCGAGGGCATGAGCAGCGCCGGCTCCCAGGGCCCCCAGGCGGTCTACGACCTCAACCTGTCCAACGTCGTGGTCTCCCACATCGGCCAGGACGACGCCGGCGGCACGAGCCTTGGCCTGACCTTCGGCGCCTTCCAGCTCAGCACCGCCTCGGTCGCCCCGGACGGCGCCCTCGCCGCCCCCACGACCATCAGCTGGGACCGGACCACCAACGCCCCCCTGATCGACCCGCTGCCGACCATCGCGCCCGGGTCGACCTCCGGCGGCGGCGCCAGCCACCCCACGCAATATTACCTCGAGATCCCGGGGCTGCACGGCTCGTCGCAGGCTCAGGGCTATGTCGGGGCCTTCGGGGTGACGAGCTTCAACTTCACCGCCGACGAGGCGGCCTCCGCCGGGATGGGCGGGCTGGGCACGGGCAAGCCGATGTTCGGCCCGCTGCAGGTCACCGTGGCCGACGCGACCGGGCTCACCGATCTGATGCGCGACCTCGCCCACGGGAGCACGCTCCCCGGCGTCTCGCTGATCGGCGTCGACAATTCCGGCCTGCAGACGGTGGAGACCTACCGGGTCAACCTGGCCAATGTGACGGTCTCCTCCATCAAGGAGACCCAGGACCACGGCTACGTCGTCACCCTGAACTATGGGACGATCGGGGTAATCACCCACGACCTTCGGCCGGACGGGACGGCCATCAATCCCCCGGCCACCTTCGGCTTCGACGTGCTGACCAACGTCACCGTCGCCGCGCCGCCGAACGTCACCCCCGGGAGCGGCGCCGGGGCGATCGCGCCGACCAAGTTCTTCCTCTTGATCAACGGCGTGAACGGCGGCTCCCAGGACGCCGCCCACCGGGGCTGGTTCGAGATCAACAGCTTCGACTTCGCCGCGAACCAGACCACCGGCAAGCTCGGCGTCGACGCCTTGAGCCTCAGCCTGTCCTCCGAAGGCCTGACGGCCCTGCTGGCCAAGCTGAGCACCGGCGCCCACGTCACCGGCGCGCGCATCGAAGGCATGAGCAGCGCCCAGAGCGCCCAGGGCGCCCAGGCGGTCTACGACCTCGACCTGTCCAACGTTGTCGTCTCCCACATCGGCCAGGACGACACCGGCCACACGAGCCTCGGCCTGACCTACGCCGCCTTCCAGCTCAGCACCGCCTCGGTCGCCCCGGACGGCGCCCTCGCCGCTCCCACGACCATCGGTTGGGACCTGCTCAAAAACGGCCCTCTGACCGATCCGCTGCCGACCATCTCGCCCGGGCCAAGCTCCGGCGGCGGAACACCCCCGGCGGCGCCCGCCGGCCTCAGCCTCGACGCGACGGCTGATAGCGGTGTGCACGGCGACAAGCTGACGAACGACAACACGCTGGTGATCGCCGGCTCCGCCCCGGCCGGCGCCACCGTCAAGCTCCGCGAGGGATCGGTCGTCATCGGATCGAGCGTGGCCGACAGTACCGGTCACTTCAGCATCACCACCTCCGCCCTGCCGGACGGCGCGCACGTGTTGACCGCGACCGCCACCGACAGCACCGGACTGGTGAGCGCCACATCCTCAAGCCTCACCATCACGGTCGACACGATCGCCCCTGGCGCCCCCAATGGGCTCGGCCTCGACGCCCGCAGCGACAGCGGGGCGGCCGATCATTCGCTGACGCAAGCGACGACCCCGCAGATCGATGGCCATGCGGAAGCCGGCAGCACGGTGAACCTCTATGACGGCCTGACCCTGGTCGGGACCGGACACGCGGACGCGAGCGGCGCGTTCCAGATCACCACGTCGGCTCTCTCCGAAGGCAGCCACGCCCTGACCGCGACGGCGACCGACGCCGCCGGCGATGTCGGGACGGCCTCGACCGCGTTGAACATCGTGATCGATCAATCGCCCGCGCTGGCCGCGGACACGGTCGGCGGCGAGGCGGTCAGCGAAACCGCGGGCCTCACCGGCTCCGCGGCGCTCGAAACCGCGACCACGACGCTGACCTTCACCGACATCGACCTCAACGACACCCACACGGTCGCGGTGGGGACGCCGAGCATCACCGGACCGAGCGGTCTGACGCTGCCCGGCAACCTGGCTGCGAACCTGGCCTCGGCGCTCAGCACCAGCATCGCCACGGACTCCACCGGCACGGGCTCCGGCTCCGTCGCGGCGAGCTTCTCCGCGCCGGACTCGACCTTCGATTTCCTGGCGCAGGGCGAAACCCTGACGCTGACCTACAACGTCACTGTCACCGACAACCACGGCCTGGCCTCGAGCCAACCGGTGACCATCACCGTCACGGGGACCAACGACGCCCCGGTGCTGGTGGCGGACGCCGTCTCGCATGCAATCGTCGAAAGTCCGGTGGCCGGCCTCTCCACGCCCGACACAGCGACGACCACGCTCAACTTCACCGATGTGGATCTGAGCGACACCCACACCGTGGCCGTCGCGGCGCCGACCATCGTCGGGCCAAGCGGCCTGACCTTGCCGAGCGGACTGGCGGCCAGCCTGGCCTCCGCGCTTGGCGCCACGATCACGACGGACTCCATTGGAGCGGGCTCGGGCTCCGTCGCGGCGAGCTTCACGGCGCCGGACTCGACGTTCGACTTCCTGGCGCAGGGCGAGACCCTGACGCTGACCTATAATGTCACGGTCACCGACAACCACGGCCTGGCCTCGAGCCAACCGGTGACGATCACCGTCACAGGGACCAACGACGCCCCGATTCTGTCGGCCGACGCCGCCCCTAGCCACGCCCTGACCGAGGGGTCGGTCGTCGGATCGAGCGCAGCCGACACGGCCACGAGCACCCTCGTCTTCACCGATCTCGACCTCAGCGATCATCACACCGCCACGGTGGCCGCCCCGACCCTCGCCTGGACGGGTGGCTCCACCCTGCCCGGCAACCTGGCGGCGAACCTGGCCTCGGCGCTCAGCACGAGCATCGCCACAGACTCCACCGGCACGGGCTCAGGCTCGGTCGCGGCGAGCTTCTCAGCGCCCGACAGCACATTCGACTTCCTGGCGCAGGGCGAGACCCTGACCATCACCTACCAGGTCACGTTCACAGACAACCACGGCGCGGCCTCGAGCCAACCGGTGACGATCGTCGTGACCGGGACCAACGACGCGCCGGTGCTATCGGCGGACGCCGTCGCGAGCCACGCCGTCAGCGAAAGCTCGATCGCCGGATCGAGCGCACCCGACACCGCGACGAGCACCCTGGTCTTCACCGACGTCGACCTCAACGATCACCATACCGCCACCGTGGCGACGCCGACGCTGGTCTGGACGGGCGGAACGACGCTGCCGAGCGGTCTGTCGGCGGCCCTGGCCAACGCGCTGACCACCCAGGTCACCGACTCCACCGGCGCGGGCGCCGGGTCGGTCGCGGCGAGCTTCTCCGCACCGGACAGCACGTTCGATTTCCTGGCGCAGGGCGAGACCCTGACCGTCACCTACAAGGTCACGGTCACTGACGACCATGGCTCGTCCTCGACGCAGCCGGTGACCATCACGGTCACGGGGACCAACGACGCCCCGGTGCTGTCGGCCGACTCCACGTCCAGCCATGCGATCACCGAAGGCCCCAGCACCGGATCGAGCGCAGCCGACACGGCCACGACGACGCTGACGTTCACCGACCTCGACCTCAGCGACACCCATACAGTCGCGGTGGCCGCCCCGACCATCACCGGGCCAAGCGGCATGACGCTACCCGGCAGCCTGGCCGCGAACCTGGCCTCGGCGCTTGGCGCCACGATATCGACGGACTCCACCGGCGCGGGCTCAGGCTCCGTCGCGGCGAGCTTCACGGCGCCGGACTCGACGTTCGACTTCCTGGCCCAAGGCGAGACCCTGACCGTGACCTACAAGGTCACCGTCACCGACAACCATGGCCTCACCTCGACCCAGCCGGTGACGATCACCGTCACGGGGACCAACGACGCGCCGGCGCTGGTGGCGGAAGCCGGTCCTCACGCCGTTGCCGAAGCGGCCGGAGTTGCCGGCTCGGCGACAGCCGACACCACGACGGCCACGCTCAGCTTCACCGATGTGGATCTGAGCGACACCCACACGGTCGCCGTCGCGGCGCCAACCATCACCGGCCCGAGCGGCCTCGCCTTGCCAAGCGCTCTGTCGACGGTCCTGGCCAGTGCGCTGACCACCCAGGTGACCGACCCCACGGGCCTCGGCGCCGGCTCCGTCACGGCGAGCTTTGCGGCGCCGGATTCAGTCTTCGACTTCCTGGCGCAGGGCGAGACCCTCAGCGTCACCTACAAGGTCACCGTCACCGACAACCACGGCCTGACTTCGACCCAACCGGTGATCATTACGGTCACGGGGACCAACGACGCCCCGGTGCTGTCGGCCGACGCCGTTTCCAGCCATGCAATCACCGAAGGGCCGGTCGCCGGATCGACCGCTGCGGACACGGCCACCACAACACTGACGTTCGCCGATCTCGACCTCAGCGATCATCACACCGCCACGGTGGCCGCCCCGACCCTCGTCTGGACCGGCGGAACGACCCTGCCGGGCGGCCTGTCGACGGCCTTGGCCCATGCGCTCAGCGCCACCATCTCGACGGACTCCAACGGGACGGGCGCAGGCTCCGTCGCAGCCAGCTTCTCGGCGCCGGACTCGACCTTCGACTTCCTGGCGCAGGGCGAGACCCTGACGCTGACCTACAGCGTCACTGTCACCGACAACCACGGCCTCGCCTCGAGCCAACCGGTGACGATCGTCGTGACCGGGACCAACGAAGCCCCGGTGCTGGTGGCGGACGCCGGTCCTCACGCCATCACCGAAGCGGCCGGGGTGACGGGCTCGGCGGCGGCCGAGGCCGCGACGGCCACGCTCAGCTTCGCCGACCTCGACCTCAACGATCACCACACCGCCACGGTGGCGGCTCCGACACTCTTCTGGTCGGGTGGAACGACCCTGCCGGCCGGCCTGGCGGCCAGCGTGGCCAATGCGCTGACCACCCAGATGACTGACTCCACAGGCACAGCCGCCGGGTCTGTGGCTGCGAGCTTCTCCGCCCCCGACTCGACCTTCGACTTCCTGGCGCCGGGCGAGACCCTGACGCTGACCTACAAGGTCACCGTCACCGACAACCATGGCCTGACCTCGACCCAGCCGGTGACGATCGTCGTGACCGGGACGAACGACGCTCCGGTGCTGTCGGCCGACGCTGTCACGAACCACGCCCTGACCGAAGGTCCGCTGGCCGGATCGGCGACGCCGGACACCGCCACCGCAACGCTGGCGTTCACCGACCTCGACCTCAACGATCACCACACCGCCACGGTGGCGGCCCCGACCCTCGTCTGGACGGGTGGAGCGACCTTGCCGAGCGGACTGGCGGCCAGCTTGGCCACTGCGCTGACCACTCAGATGACGGACTCCACGGGCCTCGGCGCCGGCTCCGTCACGGCGAGCTTTGCGGCGCCCGACTCGGCGTTCGACTTTCTGGCCCAAGGCGAGACCCTGACCGTGACCTACAAGGTCACCGTCACCGACAACCACGGCCTGGCCTCGACCCAACCGGTGACGATCGTCGTGACCGGGACCACCGACGCCCCGGTGCTGTCGGCCGACGCCGTCACGAGCCACGCCCTGACGGAGGGGCCGCTGACGGGCTCCCCCGCCGCGGACACCGCGACGAGCACCCTGCTCTTCACCGATCTCGACCTCAACGATCACCACACCGCCACGGTGACCGCCCCGACCCTCGCCTGGACCGGTGGAACGGCGCTGCCGAGCGGTCTGTCGACCGCCCTGGCCAACGCGCTGACCACTCAGGTCACGGACTCCGCGGGCACGGGAGCTGGCTCTGTCGCGGCGAACTTCTCCGCCCCCGACTCGACCTTCGACTTCCTGGCGCAGGGCGAGACCCTGACGGTCACCTACAAGGTCACGGTCACCGACAGCCATGGCCTGGCCTCGACCCAGCCGGTGACGATCGTGGTGACCGGGAGCAACGACGCCCCGGTGATCGTGAGCGGTTCGGGGGTCTCCGGATCGATCGCCGAGCTTCCCAACGGCGCCGGCCTGGCCACCCTCGATCAGACGTCGGGCGTGGTGAAGTTCCATGACCCAGACCTCGACGATCGTCCAACGGCCTCACTGGCGGGGCAGAGCGTCACCGCGCATCTGGGCTCGGGCGCCGCCTTCACCCTGACCGCGGCCCAGGTGAGCGCGCTCGACGCGGCCTTCCAGTTCGCGCCGGCCGCCGGCAACACCGACGATGGGTCCCTGAACTGGACCTACCGGGCCCAGGATGCCTCGCTGGACTTTCTGGGCGCTGGCGAGAGCGTCACCGTCGTCTCGACCCTGAAGATCGACGACCACCACGGCGGATTCGTTTCTCAGGACATCACCGTCACCGTCACCGGCGCGAACGACGCGCCGACATTGCTGCCGGACCAAAACGGCGTGCAGAAACACGGCACGCTCGTGGTCGACAAGGCCCACGGCGTCCTGTCCAACGACACCGACCCGGACACCCACGATCTCCTCCGGGTCGTCGCGGTCAACGGCTCCGCCGCCGGCATCGGTCATGCGATCAATGGCCAGTACGGCGTGCTGACGCTGAACGCCGACGGCAGCTACACCTACGTGGCGAAGTCGGGCGACGGCCAGTTTGCCGAAGACGTCTTCACCTACACCGCCACCGACGGGCATGGCGGGACGGCCACGGAAACGCTCAACCTCTCGGTCCTCAATTCCGGCTCCTACATTCAGGGCAGCGCAGCCAATCCGATCATCACGGCCGGCAACGGTCCGACGGTCCTGGCTGCGGGGGTTGGCAACGAGACCCTGACCGCGGGCAACGGACCCGACGTGTTCCTCGCCGGCTGGGGGAACGACGTGATGAACGCCGGCCATGGCCCCGACACCTTCGAATTCGACCACAACGGGTTTGGATCGGTGACGATCAACAACTTCCAACCCGGCCATGACACCTTGGCCTTCAGAGTGAGCGCCTTCTCGAACCTGACGGGACTGCCGCAGATGGTCCAGGTCGGCCAGGACGTGGTCATCACCGTCGACGCCCATGACACGATCATCCTGCACGGCGTGGCCATGAACTCACTGCGGGCCTCGGACTTCAGCTTCATCTGAGGCCACCGACGGCGCGACGCCGGGGCGACAGGCCCGCCAGCTCTCAGGCGGCCTAGGCCGCCAGGGTGGCGTGGGTCACGCCGGCTTCGGCCAGCTGCGGCGCAAACCCGACCGAAGGCGCGCCGTAGAACAGCACCGAGCTGGCGACCGTGCGGGCTTTCGCCGCCGTCGCCTTCGCCCACCCGAGGAACACCGCGTCGCCCTCGAACGGAGGGCAGTCGAAGGCCAGTCCGCGCAAGCCCGCGCCGCGCAGATGGCTCCACACCAGCTGCGAGGGCGAGTCGATCTTGCCCACCACGAACAGCGACAGCGGGCGGATGATCGCCACCGCCTCCTCCAGCTGCGCGTGCGGTGCGCCCTCGATCCCCGACACCTCGCAGATCACGCCGAGCGCGGCGTGCTGCCGGGCCTGCTGCAGCAGGCCCACCATCTCGGTCCGGCCGCGCTGGCTGGAAAGGCTCGCATAGGACATCGAGACGATCAGGGTCGGGGTCTGCTGGCCGCGCTCACGGTGTTGCGCCAGGCCATGGATGACGGTCGACCAATCCACCCGCTGGCGGTCGATGCCGGCGAAGGCCGCGACCGCATCGGAGGACAGCTGGACCTCCTCCGGCCCGCTGCTGACGCGCTGGGCCAGCCGCAGGCCGATACAGGCCCCAGTGCCCAGGTTGAGCAGCGGCTCGAGTTCGCAGGCCACCCGGATCCTGCGGCCGTGCGATGCGATGAAGGGTTCGATGGCCCGCGCCAGAGCCTCCTCGCGCTCCCGCTCGATCTCCGCCTCCTGCTCCCGCGCCAGCAGCTCGGCAGGATCGACCGGCCGCGCCTCGACGCGGTCGCCGCTGACGGAGACGACCTCGTACACGCCGTCCGGCGCGCGCGCGCTGCTGCCGAGGAAGTGATGCAGCACCTGCCGCAGGTAGCGCAGGCAGACCACCTGCGCCGCCTCGCGCTCGTGGCTTGGCAGGGAGATCAGTACGTCGGTGGGGGAGACCTGCAGGAAGGTCTCCTCGCCCTGGAGCTCATGGGCAAGCAGGCGGTGAGCGAACTTCTCGACGCGGATCGCCTGAAAGGACCAGCGACTTCCGAAAGTCTCCGCGATCGCGTCCAGCGAGATCAGATTGACATGGCCGGCGGCCAACAGGGTCGGGTCCCCGACGCGCCCCAGGCCATCGGCCACGCCGGCGGTCAGGACGCGGGTCGCGACCTCGCCCGTGCGCAGGGTGTCGGCCTGGGCGGGCTGCGTCATTCGGCGGCTCCGGACTTCGACTGATCCATCGCCGCGATTGAACCGCTACTCATCCGGGCTGGACGGCAGGACGCAACTACAGCGGGCAGATTTCTAGCGCCCCAGACTTAACCCACCGTTGCCGACCAGTGTTTTGTGGGCCTTTCCGGGAATCGTCGAATGACGGTTCGGGGCGGCGCTTCGAAAGGGTCAGCCGAGTCAGAGTTTGGTCTCACTCTCGCCATCTGGCGGCGGTCTGCTCGGCCAATGCAGGGAAGTTCGCCATGGCAGAAGTCCATTACGGGGTGGTGCAACAAGGGGACCGGTGGTTGATCATCGGCGACAACCTACGGTTTGGAGCCTATCCGCGGCGCAGCAGCGCGGTGCGCGCGGCGCGACGGCTCGCGGAGACGTCGGTCGGCCGCGCGGTCCAACTCCATATCCAGGCCGAGACCGGCGAGCTGCTCCCACCCGAGCAGGTCGGCTGGGACGGCTAGCTGCGCCCGCGCGCGCCTCCGGACCCGCGACGAGTTAAGCCGTGCCGCCCCCAATCCGCTTGCATCGGGCCGGTCGGCTCGCCATCACTAGGTCTCCCGCCGCGCCGACCTGGAGCCGGCCATGAGCCTTGCCGATCCCGGCGCGCCACAGAAGCCGCCCCGCCACTATCCGACCCCGGCCGCCAAGTGCGCCGACCTGGTGGTCCATATCGTCGGCCTCACCCTGGCGCTGATCGGCGGCAGCATCCTGCTGGCCCTGGCGATCCGGGCCCATTCGATCACCAAGGTGGTGGGCGTCTCGATCTATGCGGCGGGGCTCGTGGCCATGCTGGCCTTCTCCACCGCCTACAACTTCGCCAAGGCGCAGCACCGCCCGCCCCTGCGGCGGCTGGACCATGCGGGCATCTTCCTGATGATCGCCGGCTCCTATACGCCGTTCACGACCCAGAACCTCACCGGCGGCTGGGCCTGGGGCATGACCGCCGCGGTCTGGGCCATCGCGGGGCTGGGCGCGCTTGGGCGCGTGTTCCTGCCCAAGGTCGACCGCCGGTTCTGGATCGGCGTCTACCTGGCGTTGGGCTGGCTGGTGGTGGTGGCCATGAAGCCGATGCTGGACAGCGTGACCTGGGTCGCCCTGCTGCTGCTGGGCGTCGGCGGCCTGCTCTACACCACCGGCGTCATCTTCTACGTCAACAAGCGGCTGAAGTTCGCCCGCGCGATCTGGCACGGCCATGTGGTGGCCGCCGCGAGCGCCCACTGGGCCGCGGTGCTCCTGGGCGTCGTGCTGGCGACCCGATAGGCGCGACCAACGCTGTCGAAATCGCCCCTGGACTGACGTGGGGGCCGCCGCGCCAGCATCGCGGAAACGATATGGAGATCATCTGATGCCTGAAGCCTGGATCATCGACGCCTGCCGCACGCCCCGCGGGATCGGCAAGGTCGGCAAGGGCGCGCTGGCCGACCACCACCCGCAGCACCTGGCGGCGACCGTGCTGGCCGCGCTCGCCCAGCGCAATGCGCTGAACACCGCCGAGGTGGACGACGTGATCTGGGGCACCTCCTCGCAGCGCGGCAAGCAGGGCGGCGACCTGGGCCGCATGGCCGCCCTGGACGCCGGTTTCGACGTCCGGGCGAGCGGCGTCACCCTCGACCGCTACTGCGGGTCCGGCATCACGGCGGTGAACCTGGCGGCCGCCCAGGTCATGTCGGGCATGGAAGACCTGGTGATCGCCGGCGGGACCGAGATGATGTCCTACACCGCCGCCACGGCGGCCCAGCGCAACCCCGGCGACGGCCCTCCGCTGATGGACTCAGGCAACCTGCGCCTGCGGGCCAGGCACCCGCAATCGCACCAGGGCGTCTGCGCCGACGCCATCGCGACCCTGGAGGGCATTTCCCGCGAGGCGCTGGACGAGCTGGCGCTGGTGAGCCAACAGCGCGCCGACCACGCGATCCGCAACGGCCACTTTGATCGCAGCCTGGTCGCCGTCTACCGCGAGGACGGCTCGATCGCCCTCGACCGCGAGGAGTTTCCGCGTCCGCAGACCACCCGCGAGGGGCTCGCCGCCCTGAAGCCGGCGTTCGAGGCCATGGCCAATGTGCCGCTCGACGAGAAGGGCACGACCTTCGCGGGCCTGATCAACCAGGTTTATCCGGACCTGAAGATCCAGCATTTCCACCACGCGGGGAACTCCTCCGGCGTGGTCGATGGCGCCGGCGCGGTGCTGCTCGCCTCGCCGGACTACGCCAGGGCGCACGGCCTGACGCCGCGGGCCCGGGTGCTGGCCATGGCCAATATCGGCGACAGCCCGACCCTGATGCTCAACGCCCCGGTCCCGGCGGCCAGGAAGGTGCTGGCCAAGGCGGGCCTGACGCCGGACGACATCGACCTGTGGGAGATCAACGAGGCCTTCGCCGTGGTCGCCGAGAAATTCATCCGCGACCTGCAGCTCGATCGCGACAAGGTGAACGTGAACGGCGGCGCCATGGCGCTCGGCCACCCGATCGGGGCCACCGGCGCGATCCTGATCGGCACTATGGTCGACGAACTGGAGCGGCGCGACCTGAAGCGTGGCCTGGTCACCATGTGCGCCGCCGGCGGCATGGCGCCGGCGATCATCGTCGAGCGGTTCTGACCCGAACCCTAGGCCCGGCCGCCCGAGTTCAGCGGCGGTTCGTGCTGCTGGATCAGGTCGATGCGCTCAGCCTCGCGCACGGCGCGCGTGACATTCAGCCGCGTCAGGATCTTGGCCTTGGCGTAGGTCTGGCGCGCCTGTTCCAGGGTCGGCCGCCAGGTCTGGTTGGCCAGGTTGTCGGTCTCGCCGGCGAAGACGACGCGGGCGCCGTCCTTGGTCAGCTCGGCGATCACATAGTTCGCGCCCGCAGGCGGGAGGAACCGCTCCTCCTCGAGGGCAACGTAGCGGTAGCGGGCGCCGGACTTTCCGGCGAGCTCGATCGGGCGGGTCAAACTTACTCTCCAACGGCCACTCGGATCCGACACCCCGGTGGGATCCGCGCCATGCTTACCCGCCGGACTTGGGCCAAATGTAGGCCTAGCTTGGCTGTAGCTGATCACGCCCGCGCGAGCTTGGCCGCAGCCAGCGTCGGAACAACCGGCACCATAAGGGCGTTCGGACCCTGCGTCGCCTCTGATAGGTTCCGCCTCGCGGGGCGTGCGACTCAGGCGGGCGTCCCAAGCACCGGAGCCTACGCGCCCTAGATGGAGACCGCCGCCGACTTCAAGATCGAGCCTGGACCCGATGGGCCGACGGTCTCGCTGTCCGGCAGCTGGACCGCCGACCGGCTCGGCGCCGCCGGCCATGCCCTGTCCCGCGCGGTGGCCGGCGCGCCGAAGGTCGCCTTCGAGCTCAGCGGCGTGGGCCGCCTGGACACCGCCGGGGCCTACGCCATGATCAAGGCGGCCGGCCCGGCCTTCGACCTGGAGCGCGTGCGGGGCCGACCGGAATCCCTGCGGCTGATGAAGCTGATCGCCGAGGCGGCGCGCAGCAAGGCGATCATCCGGCCGACCCCCAAGGGCTTCCACGAGCTCACCATCCGCATCGGCAAGGGCGTGTTCGACGTCGCCCTCGAAGGCTTCGAGACCATGGTCTTCCTAGGCCACCTGCTGGTGGTCATCGGCCGGACGGCAGTGAATCTCGTGCTGCATCCGCGCCGCGTCCGCTGGCCGGCCCTGGTGACCCTGATCGAGCGGGCGGGCCTCGACGCCATCCCGATCGTGGCGGTGACCTCGTTCTTCATCGGCGCGGTGATCGCCTTGTTGGGCATCAACCAGCTGCGGCAGTTCGGGGCCGAGGTGTTCGCCGTCGAGCTGATCGGCATCGCGGTCCTGCGCGAATTCGGCATCGTCATCACCGCCGTGCTGCTGGCGGGGCGCTCGGCCTCGGCCTTCGCCGCCGAGATCGGCTCGATGAAGATGAACCAGGAGATCGACGCCATGCAGGTGCTGGGCGTCGATCCGTTCGAGGCGCTGGTGTTCCCGCGGTTCGGGGCGCTGCTGATCTCCATTCCGCTGCTGACCTTCGTGGCGGTGCTGGCCGGGCTGTTCGGCGGCCTCGTCGTCACCTGGAACGTGCTGGGCCTCGGCCCGGCCTTCTTCCTGCAGCGGATCGTCGACAACGTGGGCGTGGAGAATTTCTGGGTGGGACTCTCCAAGGCGCCGGTGATGGCCGCCGTGATCGCCGGCATCGGCTGCCGGCAGGGCATGGAGGTCGGCGTGGACGTGGAATCGCTCGGCCGGCGGGTGACCGCCGCGGTGGTCCACGCCATCTTCGCGATCATCATGATCGATGCCGCTTTCGCCCTGATGTACATGGAGCTCAACCTTTGAGCAGCGACCGGCCGGAGGACCTCGCCGACGAGGCCGCGCTGGACGCGCCGGGGCCGATGCTTGAGATCCGCGGCCTGCGCTCCGGATTCGGCGACCACCTCATCCACGACGGCCTCGACCTGACGCTGGAGCGCGGCGAGGTGCTCGGCGTGGTGGGCGGCTCCGGCACCGGCAAGTCTGTGCTGCTCAACACCATCATCGGCCTGAAGCGGCCGCTGGGGGGAACCATCAAGGTGTTCGGCCAGGACACCGCTCACGTCTCCGAGCGACGCTGGACCGCGATCGAGAAGCGCTGGGGCGTGCTGTTCCAGCAGGGCGCGCTGTTCTCCAACCTGACCGTCCAGGAGAACGTGGCCGCGCCGCTCTTCGAGCACACCGACATGGCGCGCAAGGACGTCTATGAACTGGCGGACCTGAAGATCGCGCTGGTCGGGCTATCGGCCGACGCCGGCGGCCTGAAGCCGGCCGAGCTCTCCGGCGGCATGCGCAAGCGGGCGGGGCTGGCCCGGGCCCTGGCGCTCGATCCGGAACTGCTGTTCCTGGACGAGCCCACCTCTGGCCTTGACCCGATCGCCGCGGCGGCGTTCGACGAGCTGATCCACGATCTCTCCGAAAGCCTGGACCTGACGGTGTTCATGATTACGCACGACCTCGACACCCTCTATGCGATCACCGACCGGGTGGCCGTGCTGGCGGACAAGAAGATCGTCGCCGTCGCCCCGGTGCGAGAATTGGAAAAATCGGATCATCCCTGGATCCGTGAATACTTCCTGGGCCCGCGCGGACGCGTCGCGGCGGCCCGGGCGAAGACGGAGGCCTGATGGAAAAGAACGCCAACTACGCCCTGGTCGGCCTGTCCTCGCTGATCCTGTTCATCGGGATGGTGATCTTCGTCGTCTGGCTGGCGCGCCTGCGGCTGAACGCCGAGTACGATCTCTACGACATCCTCTTCCAGGGCCCGATCAACGGCCTCTCTCAGGGCGGCGAGGTTCGGTTCAACGGCATCAAGGTGGGCGAGGTCACCAAGATCGCGCTGGACCGCAGCAACCCCAGCCGGGTGATCGCCCGCGCGCGGGTGACCTCCGACGTGCCGATCCGGCTGGACTCCTTCGCCACCCTCGAGCCGCAGGGCATCACCGGGGTCAACTACGTCCAGATCACCGCCGGCAGCTCGTCGAAGCCGCTGCTGAAGGACACGGTGCCCAGGGGCACGATCCCGATCCTGCGCAGCCAGAAGAGCGCGCTCTCCGACCTGCTGCAGGGTGGCGGCACGGTGCTGACCCGCACCATCGAGGCGCTGGACCGCGTCAACCGGGTGCTGTCCGACCAGAACATCAAGACCTTCTCCACGGCGCTCTCCGACACCCAGGCGGTCACCGCGGAGCTGAAGAAGCGCAAGGACATCATCGCCGACGCCCAGAAGGCGCTGCAGGACGCCGATGTGGCGATCCAGCAGGTCAGCGAACTGGCCAAGAGCGGCCGGCAGCTGGTCGACGGTGACGGCAAGCGCAGCCTGAAGAGCATCGCCGACGCCGCCGAGGAGGCCAAGGCCACCGCCCACGAAGTCCGCGGGATGGTCGACAAGCTGCAGGGGCCGACCAGCGACTTCGCCGACAACGGCCTGCCGCAGGTCACCGCCGCGGTGATCCAGCTGCGCAGCGCCGCCCAGGCGCTCGAGCGGCTGGTCAACGAGATCGAGGCCAGTCCGACCGGGACGCTCGGCAAGGCTGCGGCCGAAGACGTGAAGGTGAAGCCATGACCCGCGCGCAAGGACTCCTGCGCCTCTGCCTGGCCGGCGCCGCGGCGCTGGCGCTTTCGGGGTGCATCTCGCTGCTGCCGAAGACCAAGCCGGTGCAGCTCTACCGGTTCACGCCGCCGGCCGCGGCCGCGCCGGCCTCACCGGTGACGGCCAATGCAGTGGGCGTCTTCGAGAGCGGCGGCGAGTTCCAGCGGGAGTCCGCCAGCGACCGCATCCTGACCGTCACCGGACCGCACGTGGCCTACATCGCCGACGCGCGCTGGGCCGCGCCGGCGCAGGTGCTGTTCGACGAGACGATGGACGCCGCCTTCGAGGGGTCCGGCGGCCATGTGCGGCTGACGCCGCGCGGCGCGCCGACCAGCACGGACTACGTCCTGCGCGTCGATGTCCGCAACTTCGAAGCCCGCTACGACGCCGGATCGAAGGCGGCCCCGACCGTCATCGTGCGGGTCCATGCCTTGATGACCCGCGACCGCAACCGCACCTTGGTCTCCGAGCAGGTGTTCGAGGCCCGCGTCCCCGCCAGCGACAACCGGGTCACGGCCATCGTCAGCGCCTTCGGGCGGGCCACCAACCAGGTGCTGGACCAGCTGGTCGCCTGGACCAACGGCAAGGTCAGCTAGATCTCGAGGCCGGCGAGGCGCTTGGCCGCCGTCACGGTGTTCTGCAGCAGGACGGCGACGGTCATCAGGCCGACGCCCCCGGGCACGGGCGTTATCCAGCCCGCGACCTGGGAGGCCTCCTTGAAGTGGACGTCCCCCACCACCTTGGTCCGGCCCTCCGCGGCCTTGATCGGATCGTCGAACGGCACGCGGTTGATGCCCACGTCGATCACCGCTGCGCCGGGCTTGATCCAGTCGCCGCGGACCATCCGCGGCCGCCCGGCCGCCGCCACCAGGATGTCGGCCTCACGGCAGACGGCCGGGAGGTCCTGCGTCCGCGAATGGGCGATGGTGACCGTGCAGTCGGCCGCCAGCAGCAGCTGAGCCACGGGACGGCCCACCAGCATCGAGCGGCCCACCACCACGGCCCGTCTGCCGGTGAGGTCGCCCACCGCCTCGCGCAGCAGGATCATGCAGCCCATGGGCGTGCAGGGGTAAAGCCCCGGCAGGCCGCTCGCCAGGCGGCCGGCGTTGACCATGGTCAGGCCGTCCACGTCCTTGTCGGGACTAAGGGCCATCAGCACGGCCTTCTCGTCCAGATGCTTGGGCAGCGGCAGCTGGACCAGGATGCCGTGGATCGCCGGGTCGGCGTTGAGCGCCGCGACCAGCGCCATCAGCTCGTCCTGCGTCGCCTCGGCCGGCAGCCGGTGAGTCACCGAATGCATGCCGGCGGCCAGGGAATGCTCGCCCTTGGAGCGGACGTAGATCTGGCTGGCCGGATCCTCGCCCACCAGCACGACGGCCAGGCCCGGCTGCAGGCCGTGTCGGGCCTTCAGCCTCGCCACCTCCTCCGCGACCTGCGCCCTCAGGCGCTCGGCGTAGATCTTGCCGTCGATGATCTTGGCTGGCTCGGCCATGGGGCGCTCCGGAACTGCGCAGGGGACTAGCCGTTCAGCGAAGGCGGCGCAAACCCGGAGGCTCGTTCGGTCCAAATGTCCAATCTTTCCCAGGCGTTCTCACACACGGCGAGCGCGACCTCGCGGTGGACTGGACGGCCGTCCGCCTTCCTGCTTTGCTGCCTGATCGTCGCGGTGTGGGGCGCCACCGGGCCGCTCTTCCACTACTCGGACACCTGGCAGCTGGTGATCAACACCGGCACCACCATCGTGACCTTCCTGATGGTGTTCCTGATCCAGAACACCCAGAACCGCGACAACGCCGCCGTGCAGGCCAAGCTCGACGAGCTGATCCGCGCCTCCAAGGCGAAGAACGAGTTCATCGGCATCGAGCACCTGTCGGACGAGGAGCTGGACGACATCCTGACCGAGTGCGAACGGCACCGGCCGGAGGTGCTGCGCCGGGCCGAGCAGCGGGCCGACAGCAAGCGTAGGGCGGAGATCAGCGAAGCCCGCAAGCAGGCGACCCGCCGGGCCCGCACGCCGGCCCGCAAACGCGCCTAGGCGTGACGCCGCCGGCGCAGCCAGGCGGCCACGGCCCAGACGTGGGACTCCCGGTCGAGCGCCAGGATCGCCTCATAAGGATCGGTCCAGATCAGGGCGTGGTCGTCCTCGGTCTTCAGCGACGGGGCCTCGCCGATCAGGCTGGCGGCGAAGAACACACCGCGTGTGATGCGCGCGACGCCCTTCTCGTTGACGAAGAAGTGGTCGGCCCGGACGAAGGGCTCGGGCTGGTCGATCTCGACCGCCAGCCCCGCCTCCTCGCCGCACTCCCGGATCGCCGCCTCCGCCGCGGTCTCGCCCGCGTCGATGCCGCCGCCGGGCAGGTCGGTGCGCCCGCCGCCGCCCTCGAAGGTGACATGGACCAAGGCGATCTTGCCGTCGCGCTCGAGCACGGCGAAGGCGGCCGGCCGGTCGGGATAGTCGCGCCCCGGCTCGGGCGCGCCGAACTGCGGGACGCTCATCAGTCGCTACCGTAGAGGGCCGGATAGGGGTCGACCTTGCCGGCCTCCACATCGGCGACGGCCACCGGCTTCCAGCCCACCATCTCACGGCCGCCGATGCGCCAGGCCTCGACGATCAGATCCCGCAGCTCGGTGGCGCCGACCGCCAGCTGCTGAGTGGCGAAGGCGGTCCCGCGCGGGTCGCCCGGCGCGAGGCCGCCGGCCTTCACCATCTCGTAGAACGGGATCACCAGACGGCCGGTGGCGGCCAGATAGGCGGTGGTCCGTTGTTCGATCGGGCACCCGCAGCTGTGGAACGGCGCGACCTTGGCGGCCACGGCCAGGGGCTTCACCGTCGCCTGGACGAGGTCGCCCTCGAAGGGGCTGTGCAGCTTGTCGTTGGAGTAGCCGGCCGGGTTCGGATAATTGCCCCAGCCGTTGAAATGGGTCGTCACGTGCAGCGGTTGGCTGCCGTCGCCGACGAAATGCGACAGCTCGCCCAGGGTCGCCAGGATCTGCACTTCCCGCCGCCGCCGGTCGGCCGCGAACCAGGCGCGGTGCGCGGCCCAGCCGGGGTTGGCCTCAGCCGCCGCCAGCACCCGCCAGTAGGCGAAGGCCTTGGCCAGCTGCTCGTAGCGATCGACGATCGAATAGGGCAGGTAGCCGCCCTTCCAGCTGTCCTGGCCGACCGCGCGCAGGGCCGCGTCATACTCCGCCCGGGTGGCCGGCAGGGCGGCGAGGCTCGGGCCGCCGAACACCCGGCCATCGTCGCTCAGGTCGAGGAAGTGTCCCGGATCGCGGTCGCTGTCGGATTCCCGGCCGGCGCCCTTGATGCGGTCCGGTTCGCGCGACAGTTCGCCCACGTCGAGCGCCGCCCGAGGCGCGTGCAGGAACCCCGGCAGTTCGGGCGGCAGGGCCCGGATGGCGACCTCGCCGATCATCCGATGGCCGGAGGCCCCCCAGGCCAGGGCCGAGCTGGGAACGGCCGCGAGCGCGGCGAGCAGGGCGAGGACGCGGAGCGGCTTCATCAGCCCCGTTTGGCCGTCCGCGCCGCGGAAGGCAAGGTCAGTCGGCGATGTTCAGCGCCTGCTGCACCCGGCCGATCCAGACCTGCACATTGGGGAAGTCGGCGAGGTCGAAACCGCCCTCCCCCGCCACGCGCGTGTAGGCGACCAGCGAGACGTCGGCGAGGCTGGGCCGGGCGCCCACCAGGAAGGGTTGGTCAGCCAGCGCCTCGTCGAGCCGCCGCAAGGCCGCCTTGCCGCGCTCGACGATCTTCGGCTCCAGCTCGCTGGTCGGCTTGCCGAGGTAGCGCATCTGGAAGCGGGCCACCGCCACATAGGGCTCGTGGCTGTACTGCTCCCAGAACAGCCACTCCAGCATGCGGGCCCGATCGTAGGCGTCGGCGGGGATCAGGTCGGAGCCTTCGGCGAGGTGCAGGAGGATGGCGTTGGACTGGGCGAGCGGGCGGCCGTCGTCCAGCTCCACCGTCGGAACCTGGCCGGCCGGATTGAGCGCGAGGAAGGCCGGCGTGCGGGACTCGCCCTTCAGGATATCGGTCTCGATCCACTGGTACGGCAGCTTCAAATGGTCGGCCGTCCACTTCACTTTCAGGCAGTTTCCGGAGATGGAGTCCCCATAAATTCTCACGTGCTGCGTCCCCTACGGCCAAGCTTAAAATGACGCAGATAGTCTCGGCGAGGCAAGCGATGCTCTCTCACCGGGGCTGTTAGAGAAGCTAACAGGGAAGCTTGTCGCACCCCTTCAGGGTTGCCCAGCGCAGCCTCAGCCGGTACGACTCCGGGGCACCAGTTCAACGACGAAGGAGACGCCGTCCATGCGACGCCGCCTCGCCGCCCTGGCCGTAATTCCCCTCCTCGCTCTCGGGTCAAACGCGTATGCCGCGAACAGCGATCCGCTGGGCGACCTGATTACTTCGCTGGTCACCGGCGCCCTGCCGACCGGTCCGGTCTTCAACCTGAAAGCCACCCTCTACCATGCCGGCGCCAAGGGCGTTGGCGCGCTGGATTCGCTGGGCTGCAAGGTGGTGGCCATGCGCACCGTGGCGGTCGACAAGACGCTGATCCCGCGCCGCAGCGTCCTGTTCATCAAGGAAACCGTCGGCATGAAGCTGCCCGACGGCTCGGTGCATGACGGCTACTGGTACGCCTCCGACACCGGCGGCGCGATCAAGGGGTCTCGCATCGACCTCTACACCGGCTCGGGCTCCCGCTCGGCCGCCAAGGCCCAGGACCTGAACCTGGCCCGGCTGACCGCCATCAAGGTCGGCGACTTCAAGGGCTGCCCGCCAGGCTAACGGCCGGCTCAGGTCTCGACGAAGGCCCGTTCCAGCACGAAATCGCCGGGGTTCGCGATCGAGCCTTCCTCGTAGCCGCGGTCGAGCAACTGCTGCTTGAGATCGGCCAACACCGAGGGGCCGCCGCACAGCATGACGCGGTCCTCATCCCGGTTGAACGGCGGCGTGCCCAGATCGGCGAACATCTGTCCCGAGGCGATCAGGTCGGTGATGCGGCCTTGGGTCCTGAAGGGCTCGCGGGTGACGGTCGGGTAGTACTTGAGCTTCGGCGCGATCAGCTCGCCCAGATATTCGTCCTCGGCCAGGGCGCCGGACAGCAACTCACGGTAGTTGAGGTCGGCGACGTTGCGCACCGTGTGGGTGACGATCACCTCGTCGAAGCGCTCGTAGACCTCCGGGTCGCGAACCAGCGACAGCCAGGGCGCGAGCCCCGTGCCGGTGCCCAGCATGTAGAGCCGCTTGCCGGGCTTCAGGCCGTCGAGCACCAGGGTGCCGGTGGGCTTGCGGCCGATCAGCAGCTGGTCGCCCACCTGGATGTTCTGCAGCCGCGAGGTCAGCGGGCCGTCGGCCACCTTGATCGAATAGAATTCCAGCTCGTCGTGCCAGGCTGGCGAGGCGATGGAATAGGCCCGCACCAGCGGCTTGCCGTCTTCCTTCTGCAGCCCGACCATCACGAACTGGCCGCTGGAGAACCGCAACGCCGGATCGCGGGTGGTGCGGAACGAGAACAGGCTCCCGGTCCAGTGCTGGACCCAGGTCACGGTCTCCACGAATAAGGCGCCGCCGGCTTTGAGGGCC
>JAQGIX010000194.1 GCA_028290925.1 Phenylobacterium sp.
ACCGCCACGGCGACGGGGGCGGTCAGCCACTGGAACAACAGGCCCGCCAGCGCCGGCCCGCCCATCTCGGCGAGCGACTCCGTGGCGCCGATGCGGGCGTTGGCCTCGGTGAGCCGGTCGCGGCCCACCAAGCTTGGCAGATAGGCGTGGTCGGCGATGTCGAACAGGGCCGAGGCGGCGGCCACCAGGGCGGCGGCGGCGAACACCTGGCCCAGGCCCAGCACGCGCAGCCAGGCCGCCAGCGGTAGGGTGACCAGGACCGCGGCGCGGACCAGGTCCGCCGCGATCAGGAGGGTGCGGCGCCGGCTGCGGTCCACCAGGCCGCCGGCGGAGAGGCCGACCAGCAGCGCCGGCGCGCCGGCCAGCGCCGCCAACAGGCCGAGCTGGGCGGGAGAGGCGGCCAGCGCCAGCACCGCCATCATCGGCAGGCCGTCGCGGGTGATCCGCGCGCCGAAGTCGGAGACGGCCTGGGCGGCCCACAGGCGGCGGAAGTCGCCCTGGCGCCAAAGCGGAAGATCGGAAGGCATGGGAGGCCCGGAAGCGTGCGGGCGGCGCCCGAGACGCCGCAAGGCCGCCCGTCGCGTTGGCGAGGGCGGAGCTCTGGTGAGCGAATTTGTCCGGCCGCCGCGCCGCCCACCGGCTCCGGTTAGACGCCGAACACCGTTACGTCGTCAAGCCGCGGCTCGACGGGAGAGGTCGCGTGTCGGGATCGACCCCGTACGCCGCACGTTGTGGCCGTAAGCGCCGAGCGGCGCCGAGCGACGCAATGACGAGCGACGGGACCAAGCTGCACCGGCGTGCGTTCCTGGCCTCCGCCAGCAGCGCTTGCGCAATGCCGCCGCCCCGCCGCGCCCGCGCGGAACGGGGGCCTGCTCTGGTCCCGCCGCCGGAAATCCGCAGTCGAAATGGCGTCCTCGAGGCGACGCTCACCGCCGCGCCAGGCGCGGTCCAGGTCGGCCAGTTCAGCTTTCCGGGCAGGCTCTACAACGGCGCCTACCTGCCGCCCCTGCTCAGAGTCCGCACGGGCGACGTCATGAGGATCGGATTGCGGAATCGCCTGCCCGCGGAACCGACCAACCTGCACTTCCACGGCATGGGCGTCTCACCCCGGGGGAACAGCGACAACGTCTTCATCCATGTCCACCCGGGCCAGGACTTCCAGTACGAGGTGAAGATCCCTGCCCGTGAGCGGCAAGGTCGCGGCCTCTTCTGGTACCATCCGCATGCTCACGGCTTCGTCGAGAAGCAGATCGTCGGGGGATTGTCTGGCGGGATCGTGGTCGACGGCGTCGACAGCTATTTTCCGATCCTCAAAGGCCTCCCGGAGAGGTTCCTTTTCATCAAGCACCACGAGCACATGGAAAAGGAGATCTTCTCGATCAACGGGCAGATCAATCCCGTGGTGGCGATCAGGCCGGGCGAAGTCCAGTTCTGGCGCATCGCCCATATCGGGGCCACGGAGTTCGTGAAGGTCGGCATCGCAGGCATGCCGCTCTACGCCATCGCCAACGATGGTCACCCGCTGTCCCGCCCCCAGCGACTGACGGAGTTCTTCATCGGGCCCGGCCAGAGGATCGATGCGATCGCCATCGGTCCGCCGGCCGGCGAATACGCCATGCGGACGATCCCATTTCAGAACCAGGCCTGGAACCCGCCCACGCCGGCGGAGCAGATCGCAACGATCGTCGCTTCGGGAGGCCAGGCCTCCGCCGGGGCCCGCGAGGCCGAGATCCTGGGCCAGCGGGTGCAGGAGCACCGCTGGATCGACGAGGTGCGCCGGGCGCCGATCGCGCGGCGCCGGACGCTCAACTATTCGCGGACCGCCGACCGGAAGGTGTTCATGATCAATGGCCAGGTCATGGACGAAAACCGCATCGATCAAACCGTGAAATTGGGGGACACGGAGGAATGGACCATCGTCAACACCGATCGGCAGTACCATAGCTTCCACATCCACCAGACGCCGTTCCTGGTGACCGAGATCAACGGCGTCCCCCAGCACGAGGACAGTCTGCGCGACACGTTCTCGACGCCGCCGGCCAGTCAGGTCAGCGCGAGTTCACTGAAGGTGGTCATCCCGTTCACCGATCCGGTGACGGTCGGCAAGTTCGTCTACCACTGCCATTCCGTTGATCACGAGGATAAGGGCATGATGGGCGTCATCGAGCTGGTGGCCTAGGCGCCGAACCACGTCCCATCGGCAAGCGCGCAAAAAATAATGTCGGCTGGCCGGCGCCGGCCGCGTCATCCTGTGGACCGGGGGCGACCGCCGGCCGGACCAATGACGGAGACGATCATGCAGTACCTTCTTATGCTCCACGCCGAAGAGGGCCAGTGGGCCCAGCGCACGCCCGACGAACAGGCGCAGGGCCTGGCGGCCTACGGGGCGTTCACCGAAGCGCTCGTCAAGTCGGGCCGGCTGGTGGCCAGCGGCCGGTTGGCGCTCAGCGACACCGCCAAGACGGTCCGCACCAAGGGCGGCAAGGCGGTGGTGATGGACGGCCCCTTCGCCGAGACCAAGGAGCAGGTCGCCGGCTTCTACCTGATCGAGGCCGAGGACTTCGCGGCCGCCACGGACTGGGCCGCCCGCTGTCCGGCGTCGGGCCACGGCGTGGTCGAGGTGCGTCCCATGTGGACCGCGGCGGCCTGAGCCGGCTATCTCGGAGGCGATGGCGAGCGAGAGCATCCCGGACACGGCCGACGGCGCGCTGGCCCGCGCCCGGGAGCTCTATCACGCCGGTCGTTACGCCGAGGGCGAGCGGTTCACCGCGCAGGCGACGGCGGCTCATCCTGAGGCGCCGGACCTGTGGAACATCCATGGGGTGATGCTGCGCCAGCTCCGCCGGCCCCGCGAGGCGCTGGCGGCGCTGGACCGCGCGCGGGCGCTGCAGCCGGACCATCGCGGCGCGCGGGTGAACAGCGCCAGCGTGCTGCTGGACCTGGCCCGCGCCGCCCAGGAGGCCGAGGGCGGCGCGGCGGCGATCGCCCTGCTCGACCAGGCGCTGGGCCTCGATCCCGAGAACCTCGCCCTGCTGGAGGCCAAGGCGCTGATCCTGCGCAAGTCCGGCTCGCGCGCCGAGGCGGAGGCCTTCCTGCGGGACCTCGAGGCCCGGCGGCCCGACGTGGCCTGGGTGCAGCTGCATCTGGGCGACCTGCTGACCGAGCGCGACCCGGTCGGCGGCGAGCGGCACCTGCGCCGCGCCTACGAGCTGGACCCCGGTTCGCCAGGTCCGCTCAGCGGGCTCATCCAGGGCTTGGTCCGGGCCACCGGACCGGAGGAGGGTCGCAAGCTCGACGAGGCCCACGCGCTCTGCGGCGCGGCCCTGGCGATCGGTGGCCTGAACCCCAACCAGACCAAGGTGGTGCGCGACGCCTTCAGCCGCGTCTGCGACTTCGCCGGCATCGAGGGACTGGGGAGCTTCCAGGCCCTGGGCCGCGTCTGGGCCGAGGCCGGCCTGCACACCACCCTGCTGCGCCAGCTCAGCCGGGTGCGCAGCCATGCGGATCGGCTGGAGCTGCTGGAGCAGCACAAGATCTGCGGCGCCGCGATGGTCGCCGAGGCCGAGCGCCGTCCCATCGGCCGGCCGGCGCCGCGCGCCGCGGGCGCGAAGATCCGGCTGGGGTTCCTGTCCTCGGACCTGCGCGGCCATCCGGTGGGCTATTTCGTCGAGCCGCTGTTCCAGCACCTGGATCCGAGCAGGTTCCAGCTGTTCTGCTACGGGTTCGACTCCGGCCCGGAGGATGGGCTGCAGGCGTTCTTCGCCAGCCGCGCCACAGCCTTCCGCCGGATGCCCGAGGCTTCCGCCCGCGAGGCCGCCCAGGCGGTGGCCGCCGACGACCTCGACATGCTGATCGAGCTCGGCGGCTCGACGTCGCAGAACAAGCTCGAGGTGATGGCCTATGGCGCGGCCCCACGGCAGGCGAGCTGGCTGGGCTATCCGCACTCGGCGGGGCTGCCGACCATCGACGGCCTGATCTGCGATCCGTTCAACGCGCCGCCGGATCGCTCGCTGCTGGCCGAGGCGCCGCTGCTCATGCCGAAGAGCTGGATCGCGCTTGGGCCCGCGACCTTCTCCGACGCCCACGCCATCGACCCCGTCCCGCCGGAGGCGCGGACCGGCGGACTGACCTTCGGGACCGCCAACAATCCCTACAAATATACCCCGGAGGCGCTGAAGGCCTGGGCGTCGATCGTGGCGGCGGTCCCCGGCTCGCGCTTCGCCTTCCTGCGGCCCGAGGGCGGATCGGCGGTGTTCCGCGCCAACATCGCCGCGGCCTTCGCGGCCGAAGGCGTGGGCGCCGAGCGGATCATCTTCCGGCCGGTGCGCGGCGGGCACATGCCGCTCTACAACGACATCGACATCACGCTCGACACCTTCCCGCTGACCGGCGGCGCCACCACGGTGGAGGCGCTGTGGATGGGCGCGCCGGTGGTGAGCCTGCGGGGCGAGGCCTTCTTCGAGCGGCTGTCCTGGTCGATCCTGGCCAACCTCGGCCTGGAGGACCTGGCGGCGGACGACCTGGCCGGCTATCGGGCGGCCGCGCTCAGCCTGGCCGCCGACCGCGGCCGCCGGGCGGCGCTGCGGACCAGCCTGCGCGACCGCATCCGCGCGAGCCCGCTCGGCGACACCGAAGGCTTCGCCCGCGACTTCTACGCCCTGATCGAAAACACCGTTCGCTAGCCGGCGGCAAAGATGTTTGATTGGCCGCCAGCTGGGGCTGGTGGGCTGACCATGACCGCAATCGCCGTGGAGAGACCGCGCCTCGGAATGGGCGCCGCCGTCGTGCCGCTGATGGCGCTGGCGGTGTTCATCAACTACGTGGACCGCGGCAACCTCGCCACCGCCGGGCCGCTGATCAAGGACGAGCTGGGGCTGTCGGCCTCGCGGCTCGGCCTGATCATCTCGGCCTTCTTCTGGAGCTACACGCCCTGCCAGCTGCTGGCCGGGTGGCTGGCCGAGAAGTTCAACCCCTATCGGACCCTGGCGGCAGGCCTGGCGATCTGGTCGGTGGCGACCGCCGCCATGGGCCTGACCTCGGGCTTCATGGCGCTGATCGCGCTGCGCATCCTGCTGGGGCTCGGCGAGAGCGCGGCCTTCCCCTGCTCCTCCAAGCTGATCGGCGAGCACCTGCCGCACCACAGGATGGGCGCCGCCAACGGCATGATCATCATCGGCACGGCGCTGGGTCCGGCGTTCGGCACCTTCGTGGGCGGCATGCTGATGGGGCAGCTCGGCTGGCGGCCGGTGTTCCTGATCTTCGGCCTGGCCTCGCTGCTGTGGCTCGTGCCGTGGATCGCGGTCTCCCGCGCCGCGCCGGCCGACCACAAGGTCGCCAGCGCCGGCGCCGCGCCCTCGCTGAGGGCCATCGTCGCGCGGCCGTAGGCCTGGGCCGCGGGCCTCGGCCACTTCGCCAACAACTACTCCTTCTACTTCGTGATCACCTGGCTGCCGGTCTATCTGGTCAAGGCGCGCGGCTTCACCATGGCCGAGATGGCGGCGCTCGGCGGCATGATCTACGTGGTCTATGCCGTGGCCTCGCTGAGCCTGGGCTGGCTCTCCGACCGGCTGATCGCCGGCGGCCGCTCGGTCAACCTGGTGCGCAAGGGCTTCATGGGGGTGGGCCTGGCCATCGTCGCCGCGGCGCTGGCCGTCTGCGCCTTCGGAGACGCGAGCTTCGCCAACGTCAGCCTGTTCGCCGCCGCGGTCGGCTTCGGCTTCTCGGGCCCGACGATCTATTGCATCGGCCAGACACTGGCCGGCCCGCGGGCCGGCGGGGCCTGGATCGGCTTCCAGAACATGATCGGCAATGTGGCCGGCATCGTCGGGCCGCTGGTCACCGGGGTGCTGATCGACAAGACCGGCGGCTTCGGCGCCGCCTTTGCGGTCGCCGCCGCCGTTGCGCTGAGCGGGATCGTGTCCTGGTGCCTGATGATCCCCAAGGTGGCCCCGCTGGACTGGAGCCTGCCGCGCCGCGTCGTACGTCCCTCGGCGGCCTGATGTCGGACCGGGGAGAGGCGATGGACGAGGCCGCCACCGCCGGTTCGGGCGGGGCGCAGATCATGGGGCGGGCGATCCCGCCGTTCCTGTTCGGCGTCCTGGCGCTGCCCGTCGGCCTAGGGCGCGGCTTCGTCACCGTCACGCTCTCCTATCTGCTGGCGCACAACGGGGTCAGCGTCGCGGCGATCGCCGCCATGGTCAGCCTGTTCGTCATTCCGGAGGTGTGGAAGTTCCTGATCGGGCCGGCGCTGGACCTGACGCTCTCGCCGACCCGCTGGTACGCCATCACGATCACCGTGGGCGCGGCGATCCTGGCGACGTTCGCGGTCATCCCGCTGACCCCCGCAGCCATGCCGTTGCTCACCGGCCTCGCCTTCCTGTTCAACTGCGCCTTCACCGCCGCGGGCTCCAGCGCCACGGCCGCCATGGCGCTGACCACCCCCCAGCGCCGACGGGGCGCGGTCGCGGCCTGGTCGCAAGCGGCCAATCTCGGCGGCGCCGGACTGGGTGGCGGCCTCGGCCTGTGGCTGGCCAATCACGCGGGCGGCCAGCAGACCGCGGCGCTCTGCCTGGCCGCCGTCTGCCTGCTTTGCCTCTTGCCGCTGCTGCGGCTGCGCGCGCCGCGACCGACCCGCGGCCAGCCCATCCTGCGCCAGGGCGCGGACCTCGGACGGACCCTCTGGGCCCTGGTGCGCACCCGCGAGGGCGTGCTGGCGATCCTGGCCGTCACCCTGCCGGCGGCGCTGGGCGCGGCGACCTCGCTCCTGGCGGCGGTGGCGGGGGACTGGCGGGCCTCGGCCGACATGGTCGCCCTGGTGCTCGGCGCCGTCAGCGGCCTGGCGACCCTGCCGGGCTGCATCCTCGGCGGCTATCTCTGCGACCTGTTCCCGCGCCGGACCGTCTATGTGCTGACCGCCATGGGCTGCGGCCTGTGCGAGATGGCCATGGCGGTGGGCCCGCATACGCCGGCCGCCTTCGCGGTCTTCGTGATCCTCAACGCCGTGCTGCTCGGCAGCGCCTGGGCGGCGGTCAGCGCCGTCATCTACGAGCAGCTCGGCGCCCGGGCCGCGGCCACCTTGGCCGCCGTTCTGAGCAGCTGCGCCAACCTGCCGGTGGCGGTGGTGACGGCGATCGTCGGCCGCGTCCAGACCAGCCACGGTTCGGCCGCCATGCTGATGGTCGAAGGCGGCCTGGGCGTCGCCTCCATGCTGGCCTACGCCCTGCTGGCCTGGCTCTGGCGCCCGGCCGGCGCGTCGGCCCTGACCCCGGCGATCGCCTAGCGCGCCGAGAAGCGCGCTGGGGATTCTGACGCGCAGCCGGGCAAAAGTGCGGACACTTTTGCTGGCGGTCGCTCTAGCGCGCCGGCTCGCTGAGCTGCGCCCCGGCCCGCGAGGCGGGGACCCCCGGGATCTCGTGGTCGGCCAAGGGCTGCGTCCAGCGCTTGCGGGCCATGGCGGCCGCGATGAATGGCGCGAGCTCGGCGGCCTTTCTGGCCTCGCGCGCGGCCGCCTCGGCCTTGAACTCGCCCATCACCTCGGCGGCGAACAGCTCGAGGCTCTCGCAGATGTCCTCGTGCCGGTTGCGGCCGGCCTGCTGCAGGAAGATCACCTGGTCGACGCCGGCCGCCTGGAAGGCGCGGATATGCTCGCGGATATCGTCGGGCGTGCCGATGCCGTTGGCGTTGCGCTGGCTCATCTTGCGGGCGGCGATGATCTCCTCGTCGCTCTTCGCCCGCGACTTCTGGAAATCCTCGAACAGGGTCGAGCGGCCCGGGACGGCGTCATGGGCCACCAGGGCGTTCACCGCATAGCCGAAGAACTCGAAGCCCTCCTGGCCGCGCCGGATGGCCTCGTCGCGGTCGCGATGCACTGAGAAGTTGGAGACCATGGCCATGTTGGCGTTCACGCTGTGGCCGAGCGGCACGCAGTCCTCGGAGCGGATGATGCCGTAGTAGATCTCCGCCCAGGTCCTGGCCTCCTCCGGATCGACGAAGGAGAAGGCCAGCGCGCCCAGGCCGTTGGCGGCGGCGACCTTGATGGTGTCGCGGTTGGTGCAGGCCATCCACATGGGCGGATGCGGCTTCTGCACGGGCTTGGGCACGATGTTGCGGCAGGGGAAGGCGAAGCTCTCGCCCTCGTAGCCGGGGTAGGGGCTCATCACCATCATGTTGGCGATCTCGCGGCCGGCCTCCAGCGCCCAGGCCCGCTTCTCCTTGGCGGGGATCTTGAAGCCGCCCAGCTCCAGCCGGGTCGCGCCCTCGCCGATGCCGAACTCCAGCCGGCCCCTGGAGATGATGTCGAGCGTGCCGAGCCCCTCGGCGGTGCGGGCCGGGTGGTTGTAGTTGGGGATCACCTGGCGGATGCCGTGGCCGAGGCGGATGTCCCTGGTGAGCGCCGCGCAGGCCGCCAGGAACACCTCGGGCGCGGAGGAGTGGGAATATTCCTCCAGGAAGTGATGCTCCACCTCCCAGGCGTAGTCGTAGCCGAGGCGGTCGGCGAGCACGACCTGATCGAGCGCCTGGTGGAACAGGCGCGCCTCGTCGCCCTCGTTCCAGGGCTTCGGCAGCTGGTGCTCATAGAAGATGCCGAACCGCATGGCCTGATCCTCCCTCCGGCGTCACGCGCGCCGGTTATCGCCGCTCACTCTCGCCCGGCGGCGGGTTTTGGCAAGAGCGGGGGCGGCGATCGAGCGGCTCAGGGCTCGGCGATCGCCTTTCGGTAGAGGTGCCAGGTGGCGTGGCCGAGCACCGGCACGACAAAGATCAGCCCGACCAGGCCGGGCAGGGAGCCCAGGACCAGGCCGCCGGCCACGATCGCGCCCCACAGCGCCATGGTCCAGGGATTGGCGGCGACGGCGCGCAGCGAGGCGCCCACCGCCGAGCCGATGCCCACGTCGCGGTCGAGCAGCAGGGGGAAGGACACCACGCTGATCGCCAGGGCGAGGGCTGCGAACAGGAAGCCGACGCCGATGCCGACGATCATCATCGCCCAGCCGGCCGGGGTCTCGAACACATCGCGCGCGAACCCGCCGAGCGAGACCGGCGGCGCGGGGCCGAGCGTCACGGCGTAGATCGCCCAGGCGGCCGCCAGCCAGGCGAAGAACAGCATCAGGAGGATGGCGCCGAGCCCGAGGATCGAGCCGATGGCGGGCGAGCGCAGCACGCTCAGGCCGGCCGCCCAGCTCACCGGCTCGCCGGCTTCGCGCCGCCGGCTGACCTCATAGAGGCCGATCGCCGCCAGCGGGCCGATCAGGGCGAACCCCGAGGCCAGCGGGAAGACCAGCGGCAGCAGGTTGTAGCTGAAGGCCAGCCTGGCCAGCACCAGGCCCGCGACCGGATAGATCAGCGCGATGAACAGCACGTCGTCGCGCACGGCGCCGAGGTCAGAAGCTCCCTGGCGCAGCGCCGTCCACAGATCGGCCGCGGCGATCCGGCGGACCACCGGCGGCGTCCGGGCGACGTGGCGCCGCGCCGGCGTCAGCAAGGCGCTCCTGACGTCCTCAGCCATCCAGCTGAGCTTCTCCAGCACGAATTCGAAGGGGTTCTCGACGTGGTTTCCGACCGCCATGCGCAACCTCCCGGACCGTCAGGTCCAAAGGGGCGTGGCCTTCATGCGACGCGCGGGCCGAAGGGGCTCGTGGCCGCAGACCACCACCCGTAGAAGGCCCGCAGGCTAGCACGCACGAGGTACGATGTCGCCTCGCCGGCTTGGTCGACGAAGCAGGTTCGTGCTTCAAGGGCCGCGCTGTCCGCCCTCAGGAACTCGAACATGTCCGACACCGCCCTAGACGCCGCCCCGGTGATCTTGATCTCGCATCCGATGCTCTCGCCCATGCAGGCGCCGCTGGCGGCGCAGGGATGGCGGGTCGCGCGCGGGTGGGAGCTGGCGGAGCCCGACAGGGGCGAGGCCCGCGCCATCGTCCATGCCGGCGAGATCCCGCTGACGCCGGAGTTCCTGTCGTCGCTGCCGAAGCTCGGCCTGATCGCCAATGTCTCGGTGGGCTACGATGGTGTCGATGTGGCCTGGTGCCGGGCGCACGGGATCGAAGTGACGCACGCCAAGGGGCTGAACGCCGAGGACGTGGCCGACCATGCGGTGGGCCTGCTGATCGCGGCCTGGCGCAACATCGCGGCGGGCGACCAGCTGGTTCGAGGCGGCGGCGGATGGCGCGACGCGGACCGCATGCGGCCGCAACCGAGCCTCAAGGGCCGCAAGGTGGGGATCGTCGGCCTCGGCGCGATCGGCGAGGCGGTGGCGCGCCGCGTCGAGGCGTTGGGCATGAGCGTCGCGTGGTGGGCCCCGCGGGAGAAGGCCGCGGCCTGGCCGAGGGCGGCGACGCTGCTCGACCTGGCGCGCGACAGCGACATCCTGGTGGTGGCCGCCAGGGCCGAGGCGTCGAACCGCGGCCTGGTCTCTAAGGAGGTGATCGAGGCGGTGGGCCCGCACGGCCTGATCGTCAATGTGGCGCGCGGCTCGCTGATCGACGAGGACGCCCTGATCGCGGCGCTGAAGGATGGCCGGCTGGGCCGCGCCGGCCTCGACGTCTTCGCCGAGGAGCCGACGCCGCCCGAGCGCTGGGCGGATGTGCCGAACACCGTGCTCACGCCGCACACGGCGGGCGGCACGACGGACTCCATCCCGCGCATGGTCGCCCAGGCCGTGGAGAATGTGCGATTGTTCTTGGGCGGCGAGCCGGTGATGAGCCCGGCCAGCTAGAGGAGGCGCGCCATGGCCCAGGTGCTCGGCGTCGGTGGCGTGTTCTTCAAGACGGCCGATCCGACGGCGCTCTGCGACTGGTATCGTCGCGTGCTCGGCTTCGAGATCAGCGACAACAGCTTCGCCAACTGGGCCTATCCGGCCATGGGCTACACCGTCTGGTGCGCCTTCCAGGACGACACCACCTATTTTGCACCGTCGCCGCAGGGCTTTATGATCAACCTGATCGTCGACGACCTGGACGGCGTGCTGGCCCGCGCCAAGGCCGAGGGCGTCGAGCCGGTCGGCCAGGACTACGCCGACGACAACGGCTGCTTCGCCTGGCTGATCGATCCGGCGGGGGTCAAGGTGGAGCTCTGGGAACCCCAGACGGCCCAGCCGCCCCCTTGACTTAAAGACATAAAGATATCTTTATATCTCCTATGAAACTCAGGGCGAACCAGGCGGTTGAGGTGCTGCGCGCGGCGGGCGAGCCGACGCGGTTGCGCATCCTGGCGCTCCTGGCCCGGGAGGAGCTCGCTGTGCTGGAGCTGTGCGGCGTGCTCGACCAGAGCCAGCCGCGGGTGTCGCGCCACCTGAAGCTGCTGGCCGAGGCCGGGCTGGTGGAGCGGTTCCCGGACGGCGCGTGGGTGTTCTACCGCCTCACCGGCGGCGGCCAGGCGGGCGACCTGGTGCGCGAGGTGCTGGCGCGCATCGATCCGGCCGACCCGGTGCTGATCCGCGACGCCGAACGGCTGCACGCCGTCTTCGCCGAGCGCGCTTCGGTGGCCTCCGACTATTTCGCCCGCAACGCCGCACGCTGGGACGAGATCCGCTCGCTCTATATCGCGGAACGCGACGTGGAGGCCGCGATCGTCAGGGCCGCCGGTCCGGGGCGCTTCAGGCGGCTGGTGGACTTAGGGTCCGGCACGGGCCGGATGCTGACCCTGCTGGGCCCGCGCGCCGAGGCGGCGCTGGGGCTCGACCTGTCCCAGCAGATGCTCAACATCGCCCGCAACCACGTCTCGGAGGCAGGGCTTGCCGGCTGCGAGTTGCGGCACGGCGACATCTTCGGGACCCGCCTGCCGGACGGCGCGGCGGACCTGGTGATCGTCCACCAGGTGCTGCACTACCTGGCCGATCCGGCCGCCGCCGTGCAGGAGGCCGCCCG
>JAQGIX010000246.1 GCA_028290925.1 Phenylobacterium sp.
ACCCTGCAGCGGGTCGGGGCCTTCAAGTTCCGCGGCGCCTACAACCGGCTGGTCCAGCTCAGCGCGGACGAGCGGAAGCGCGGCGTCGTCGCCTTCTCGTCCGGCAACCACGCCCAGGGTGTCGCCCTGGCCGCCAGGCTGCTCGGCATGCCGGCCCTGATCGTCATGCCGTCCGACGCGCCGGCCATCAAGGTCGCCGCCACCCGCGGCTACGGCGCCGAGCTCAGGCTCTACGACCGGCTGAAGGAAAGCCGCGAGCAGATCGCGTCCGCCATCGCCGCCGATCGCGGCGCGATCGTGGTCCCGGCCTTCGACGACCCGCACATCGTCGCCGGCCAGGGCACCGTCGGGCTGGAGCTGGTCCGCCAGGCCCAGGCCCTGGGCGCCAGCCTCGACCTGGTGCTGGCCCCGATCAGCGGCGGCGGCCTGATCTCCGGCGTCTCCCTCGCGGTCAAGGCGCTGTCGCCCGCCACCGCCATCTGGGGCGTCGAGCCGGCGGGGTTCGAGGATACCCGCCTGTCGCTGGAGGCCGGACAGCGGGTCACCATCAAGCCGCAGGGCCGCTCGCTGTGCGACGCCCTGGAGAGCCCCGCCCCCGGGGAGATCACCTTCCCGATCATGCGCCAGAACCTGGCCGGCGCCGTGGCCATCACCGACCCCGAGGTGGCCGAGGCCATGCGCTACGCCTTCGCCACCCTGAAGCTGGTGGTCGAACCCGGCGGCGTGGTGGGCCTGGCGGCCCTGCTCACCGGCAAGATCAAGGCCCAGGCCGGCCAGACCGTCGGCCTCATCCTCTCCGGCGGCAACGTCGACCCTGAGTTGTTCAGCCAGGCGATCCGCGGCCAGATCTAGGCGCCCAGATGCTCCCCACGGGGGGAGCTGTCGCGAAGCGACTGAGGGGATTGAAGCGCAGGGCGTCGCAGGCTCGCGGGCCGCCACCCCCTCCGACCCTCCGGGCCACCTCCCCCCGAAGGTGAGGATCAGCGCACCTACAGCCGATCTTCCGGCGCCGGCTGCGGGGCCGCGTCCGGCGCGGTGATCAGCCGGGCGAGCTTGGGCTTCAGCCACTGCTCGAAGTCGTCGACGAACTCATAGACCACGGGCACCAGCACCAGCGACAGGATGGTCGAGGTGATCAGCCCGCCGATCACCGCCACCGCCATGGGCTGGCGGAACTCGGCGCCCTTCTCCAGCGCCAGGGCCGTGGGCAGCATGCCGGCGGCCATGGCCATGGTGGTCATGACGATCGGCCGGGCCCGCTCGCGGCAGGCTTCCAGCAGCGCCTCGCGCTGTGACAGGCCGGAGCGCTCGCTCTCGATGGCGTACTCCACCAGGAGGATCGAGTTCTTGGCCGCCAGGCCCAGCAGCATCAGGAAGCCGATCAGCGAGGGGATCGACAGCGACAGGTGGAAGATCAGCAGGCCGAGGAACGCCCCGCCCACCGCCAGCGGCAGGGCCGAGAGGATCACCGCCGGCTTGAAGAACGAGCGGAACAGCAGGACCAGCACGCCGAAGATCATCGACACCCCGGCGAAGATCGCCAGGCCGAAGGACGAGAACAGCTCGCGCATGGCCTGTTGCTGGCCGACGTCGGCCGGCCCCACGCCGGGCGGCAGGTGGCGCATGATCGGCAGCTTCTGGATCGCCTGGGTCGCCTGGCCCAGCGTCGAGCCGTTGAGTTCGGCCTCGATGGTGGTCTGGCGCTTGCGGTTGAGCCGCGAGATCTGCGCCGCCCCGGCCTGGAACGAGACGTCGGCCACTTCGTCGAGCCGGGTGGTCCCGCCGCTGGCGGTCGGCACCCGCATGCCGCCGATGCGAGAGAGATCCGCGCGGGCGTCCCGCGGCAGGCGCACGCGGATCGGGATCCGCCGCTCGCCCTCGTCGAGCTTCGGCACATTGGCGTCGATCTCGCCCACCGTCGCCACCCGCGCGATGGCCGCGATGGTGTCGGCCGAGACGCCCAGCCGGGCGGCCTCCGCGGGCTTGGGCCGGATCACCACCTCCGGGCCGGTCTGCGGCACCGAGGGTCGTGGATTGGCCAGCACCGGGACGGTGCGCATCTCGCGCTGCAGCTCCAGCGAGGCGCGCTGCAGGGCTTCCGGGTTGTCGCTGGCCAGGATCTGCTGCACGCCGGCCTGCCCCTGGAAGTCCAGGAAGTCGATCCGCGCGTCGGGGATCTGGCGGAGCGCCACGCGGTACTTGGCGCGGATCTGGTCGCCATGCGGTCGGCCGCTGGACTTCAGCAGGACCGTGGCCGTGCCCTTGCGCAGGTCGCCGCCGCCACCGCCGCCGCCGCCCGGCCCGAAGCCGGCGCTCACCGTCGAGCCCACCTGGACGAAGACGCCGGTGATGTTGGGGTCGCCCGCGAACACGCCGTTGATCCGCTGGGCCACGGCTTCCATGTCCGAGGCGGTGGCGCCCGGCGGGCCCTGGATGTTCACATAGAGGTAGTCGGGATCGCCCGCCGGCTGGAAGCCGGTCGGCAGCAGCGGCACCAGCATGATCGAGGCGAAGAACATCACCCCGCCGAGGATCGCGGCGATGATCCGGTGGTCCAGCGCCCACTCCAGCGCCTTGCGGTAGAAGCCGCCGAACGGCTTGCGCGCATGCGGCTTGGTGGCGGGCTTCAGGAGATAGGCGGCCATCAGCGGCGTCAGCAGCCGCGCCACCACCAGCGAGAACAGCACGGCCACCGAGACGGTCAGGCCGAACTCCCGGAAGAACTGGCCGGCCATGCCCTTCATGAAGCTGACCGGGGTGAACACCACGACGATGGCCATGGTGGTGGCGACAACCGCCAGGCCGATGGCGTCGGCGCCTTCCATGGCCGCCTGGAACGGGCGCACGCCGGTCGCCACGCGTTTTTCGATGTTCTCGATCTCGACGATGGCGTCGTCGACCAGGATGCCGATCACCAGCGTCAGGGCCAGCAGGGTCACCACGTTCAGCGAGAAGCCGAACAGGTTCATCACGAAGAAGGTCGGGATCAGCGACACCGGCATGGCCACCGCGGCGATCGCCGTGGCGCGCCAGTCGCGCAGGAACAGGAACACCACCAGGGCGGCCATCGCCATGCCCTCGGCCAGCACGTGCTGGGTGGCCTGGAAGCTCGCCCGCGTCTCGTCGACCGAGGAGAAGATCTTGGCGAAGGCCAGGCCCTGCCCCGGCTGGGCGATCGGGGTGAACTTCACGCCCGGATGGGCGGTGGTCAGCTGGGCGAGCGCCGCCTTGACCTCATCCTCGACGGCGACGTCGGAGGAATCCTTGGTCTTGGAGACGTTGAAGCCCACCACCGGGCGCCCATCCATCCGCGCGAAGCCGCGCACCTCGCCCGCGCCGTCGCCCACGTCGGCGATGTCGGTCAGCCGCACATAGCGGTTGGTCCCGGTGGGGATCGACAGATCGCGGAGCGCCTCCAGCGTCTTGACCGAGCCCAGTACGCGCAGGGTCTGTTCCTGGCCGCCCACCTGCAGCCGGCCGCCCGGCGCATCGAGGGAGATGGAGCGCAGCGCATTGTTCACCTGCGGCGCGGTCAGGCCGCGCGCGGCCATCCGCTCGGGGTCGACCACCACATTGATCTCGCGGGTGACGCCGCCCACCCGGGAGACGCCGGCCACGCCCTTGAGGGCCTGCAGCGAGCGGCCGACCGTGTCGTCCACGAACCAGGACAGCTCCGTATCGCTCATCCCCGGCGCCGAGACCGCATAGGTGACGATCGGCCGGTCCTCGATCTCCACCCGCTGGATGGTCGGCTGGTCGATGTCGCGCGGCAGCTGCGCGCGGATCTGGTCCATGCGCGAGCGGACGTCGTCGGTCTTCTTCTGCAGGTCCTCGCCCAGCTCGAACTCGATCGAGGTGGTGGAGACGCCCTGGGTGACCGTCGAGAAGACGTTGCGGGCGTTGGCGATCCCGGCCATGGCGTCTTCCACCGGCCGGGTGATCTGGGTCTCCATCTGGTCCGGCGCGGCGCCGTTCTCGGTGACGGTCACCGCCACCACCGGGAAGGAGACGTTGGGGTACTGCTTCACCGGCAGGCCGCCGTAGGAGATCATCCCGGCCAGCACCAGCGCCACGAACAGCACGGCGACCGGCACCGGGTTCTTGATCGCCCAGGCGGAGATCGGAAACCGCGGCTGATGGGGCCCCTCGCTCATCGGCGCGGACCCGCAACCGGCGCCGGGGCGGCGCTCGCGCCCTCCACCGGCCGCACCAGGTCGCCGTCGAGCATCAGGCCGCCGGCCGAGCGCACCACCGGCGCGCCCAGCGGCGGACCCTTGATCAGCTGCACCCAGCCGCCGCCCCGCTGGCCGGTCTGCACCAGCGTGCGGTGCAGGCGGTTGTCCGCTCCGACCACCATGACGCTGGCGCCGTCGGCGTCGTAGCTGACCGCCGTGTCGGGAACCGCCGGCGCGGTCCCGGAGACCTCGGTGAACACCGCCCGGCCGAAGCCGCCGGAGCGCACGTCGCGCCTCACCGGCAGCAGCACGCGCACGAAGCCCAGCTTGGTCTGCGGATCGACCTGCGGGCTCACCAGCCGCACCCGGCCCTGGACCACCGCGCCGCCCGGCAGGCTCACCTGCGCCGGCTGGCCGGGCCCGATCCGGGCGAGGTCGTCCTCGGAGAGCTGCGCCTGCAGCTCGACCTGGCCGTCGCGGGCCAGCCGGAACCAGGGCGTGGTCCCGCCGGCCGACAGGTCGCCCGGCCGCACGGTGCGCTCGAGGATCAGGCCGGACACCGGCGAGGTCACGCTCATCTTGGCGTAGCGGATCTGCAGGTCGCGCAGCTGGGCCATCGCGGCGCGGGCCTGGAAGCGGCGCTGCTCGATCTGCTCCTGAGAGATGACCCCCTGGTTGTCGAGGCCCTTCACCCGGGCGGCCTGGGCCTGAGCCTGCTCGGCGTTGGCCTGGGCCTGCGCGATCTGCGCTTCGATCAGGGCCGGATCGAGCCGCACCAGAACCTGGCCCTTCTTCACGTACTGGCCGACGTCGACCAGCACCGCGGCGACCCGATAGCCGGTGACCTCCGGCAGCACGGCGGCTTCCTCGCGCGGCGTCAGGTCGCCGGTGGCGGTGAGCGAGCCCGAGATGCTGTGCGACTCCACGCGGACCACGCTCACGGCGCGGGCCTGGTCGGCCGGCGCGGCCTTGGCGGGCGGCGGCTTGTGGCAGCCGGCCAGCGCCAGCGCCGCCAGGAGCGGGACGAAGAAGGGTCTCATGCCGGCGTTCACCTCGAGGTGGCCTGGAGCGGGTAGCGTTCGGCCGGCCAGCCGCCGCCGAGCGCCTTGAAGGTGGTCACCGCCTG
>JAQGIX010000258.1 GCA_028290925.1 Phenylobacterium sp.
TGCCCGAGACCCGGATCAACGCGGTGCTGTCGGTGCTGGACCAACTGAGCGTCACCCCCGCCGTCGCCCTGTTCATCGGCTGGACGGGCGTACAGCTGCGCAGCCACGGCCTGCAGCTGGAAGCGCCGGCGCTGTGGGCCACGATCGGGCCGGTCCCCACCCAGTTCGCCACGGTGTTCGTCGGCGACTTCCTGGGCTATTGGCGCCATCGCGCGCAGCATACGAAGTGGCTGTGGCCGGCGCACGCGGTGCACCACTCCGACACGGAGATGACCTGGTTCACCCTGGAGCGGACGCATCCGCTGGACCGGTTCGGCTCGGCCATCGACACCATCATCCTGGCGGCCCTGGGCTTCCCGTTCTGGGCCCTGACGGGCAACGTCCTGGTGCGCCACTTCTACGGCTATTTCATCCACGCCGATGTGCCCTGGACCTTCGGCAAGGCCAGCTGGCTGATCAATTCGCCGGCCATGCACCGCTGGCACCACGCCCGCGACGTGAAGGGCTCCGGCTCCAACTTCGCCACCGTGTTCTCGGTGTTCGACCGCGCCTTCGGCACCTTCCACCAGCCGGGCCCCTGCGATGCGCCGCTGGGGGTGCGCGAGGACATGGGGACGGGCGCGCTCGGCCAGTACCTGCATCCGTTCCGGACCTGGCGGGCGGCGCTGAAGCCCGGCCGCGCCACGGCGATCCTGCCCGCCGAATAGGCCGCGGCGAGGCGGCGGGCGAGCTTCAGGCCCTGAGCTTGGCGCCCACGGCCTTCTCGGCGGCGGCGACGATCTTCGCGGACAGGGCCTCGATCTCGGCGTCGGTGAGGGTCTTCTCGCGCGGCTGGAGGGTGACCTCCACGGCGATGGACTTCGATCCCGCCGGCACGCCCGGGCCCTGGTAGACGTCGAACACGCGGGCCTCGGTGATCAGCTGCCTGTCGACGCCGAGGATGGGCTTCACCAGGTCGCCGGCCGGCGTCGCCCGGTCGACCACGAAGGCGAAGTCGCGGGTGAGCGGCATGAGCGGCGAAAGCACCAGCGCCGGCTTGGTCTTCACGGCCTTCTTCTTGGGCTCGGGGATGGCCTCCAGGGTCACCTCGAAGGCCAGCATGGGGCCGTCGGCGTCGAGCGCCTTGAGGATGCGCGGATGCACCTCGCCGAACTCGGCGACGACATTTTTGGGGCCGAGCTGCAGGCGGGCCGAGCGGCCGGGGTGCCACCAGGGCGAGGCGTGGCCCTGGACGATCTGCAACGGCGGCGCGCCGAGCTCGTCCAGCAGGGCCATCAGGTCGGCCTTCAGCGTGAACAGCGGATCGACCGCCGGCTTCACCCAGCTCTTGGGCGGATGCGGCGCCAGCAGCCCGGCGACGACGGTCAGCTGGTCGCCCGGCGCATCGCCCTTGTAGATCGGTCCCACCTCGAACAGGGCGACGTCGGCGAAGCCGCGGCGGGCGTTCTTCTCGGCGGCCTCGATCAGGTTGGGCAGGATCGAGGGGCGCATGCAGTCGAGGTCCGAGGCGATCGGATTGGTCAGCAGCAGCTCCGGCTGGCCGCCGCCGAACAGCTCCGCCCAGGCGCGGCGCATGAAGCTCCAGGTCAGGGCCTCGTCATAGCCGCGGGCCGCCAGCAGCCGCCGGGAATTGCGCATGCGGGTCTGGCGCACGGTCAGCATGCCGCCGGCCGGGCGGGCGACCTCCGGCAGGGCTTCGCTGGGCAGCGAGGGATAGCCTTGGATACGGGCGACCTCCTCGACCAGGTCGGCCTTGCCCTCCACGTCGCGGCGCCAGCTGGGCGGGGTGACCTGGTCGCCCGAGAGCGCGAAGCCGAGCTTGGTCAGGATCTCGTCGATGCGGGCGCGGGGCACGTCGAGGCCGGCCAGCTTCTTCACATAGGTGCGGTCGAAGGCGATGGGCGGGCGGCCGGCGGGCGGCTCGCCGGCGACGCGGATCTCGGAGGCCTCGCCGCCGCACAGCTGCAGGATCAGCTGGGTGGCGAGCTCGAGCCCCGGGGCGATGAAGCCCGGATCGACGCCGCGGGCGAAGCGGTACTGCGCGTCGGAGAGGATCCCCAGCGTGCGGCCGGTCTGGGCGGTGCGGATCGGGTCGAACCAGGCGCATTCGACGAAGACGTCCGTCGTCTCGTCGGTGACCTTGGTGCTCTCGCCGCCGATGACGCCGCCCAGGCCGATGGCGCCGGAGCCGTCGGCGATGACGCAGACCTCGGGGCCGGCCGGGTAGGTCTTGCCGTCGAGGGCCGCGACCTGCTCACCCTCGCGGCCCAGGCGGGCCTCGAGGAAGCCGCCCGCAAGCTTTGCGGCGTCATAGACGTGCAGCGGCCGGGCGCGGTCGTAGGTGAGGTAGTTGGTGACGTCCACCAGGGCGTTGATGGGGCGCAGGCCGATGGAGGTCAGCCGCTGCTGCAGCCAGGCGGGCGAGGGGCCGTTCCGGACGCCCTTGATCAGCCGGCCGGCGAACACTGGGCAGGCCTCGCCGTCGACCTTGATCTCGATGGGCTCGCGGAAGGACCCGGCTGCCGGCTTCACCGAGAGGTCCTTCAGCGCGCCGAGGCCGGCGGCGGCGAGGTCGCGGGCGACGCCGGCGACCCCCAGCCAGTCGGACCGGTTGGGGGTGACCTCGAAGTCGATGACGGCTTCCAGGCCGAAGGCCTCGGCGGCGCTGGCGCCGACCTTCAAGGCGCCGTCCAGCTCGACGATGCCGTCGGCGTCGTCGGCCACCTCCAGCTCGCGGCCCGAGCAGAGCATGCCGTTGGAGACCACGCCGCGCACCGGCCTGGCTTCAAGCGTCACGCCCGAGCCCGGCACATAGGCGCCGATCGGGGCGTAGATGGTGGTCAGGCCCGCCCGGGCGTTGGGGGCGCCGCAGACGATCTCCTTGCGGCCGTCGACGGTGTCGACCTGGCAGACCCGCAGGCGGTCGGCGTTGGGGTGCTGCACGGCCTCAACGATCTTGGCCACCGAGAACTGGCCGAACTTGGCGGCCGGGTCTTCCACATGCTCGACCTCGAGGCCGGCCATGGTCATGGCGTCGACGACCTCGGCGACCGTGGCCTCGGTGTCGAGATGCTCTTTGAGCCAGGAGAGGGTGAATTTCATCGCCCGGCTCCTTCGCCGATGACCTCGACCAGGCGGAACCGCTCACACCAGACCAGCATGTCCGGGGCGAAGCCGCCATTGCGTTCAAAATAGGCGCGGTGGCCGGCGCGCCAGTCCTCCAGCGTCTCGTCGCCCTCGCCCTCGGCGGCGGCGAAGTCCCAGGCCACGTCGCAGAAGCGCTTCTGCTCCAGGCTGACGGTCTCGATAACCGCGCGGGGCCGGCCGTCGCCGTCCTTGGCGACCATGCGCTTGCCGACCTCCGTCTGCTGTCCGTCAGCGATCGACCAGCAGGTCGCTGTCTTGGCGCCCGCGAGCACGAAGCCCAGCAAGGCGTCGGCCATGGCGGGGCTGTCCCCGAACGACAAGCTCTCCAAGGTCGACCAGTCCTGGCCCATCACGACAGCCCCGTCGCCGGATTCGGCGCGGCGAAGGCCGAGAAGCCGTAGTGGTCGATCCAGCGGACGTCGCCGGAGAACATGTCGCGAAGGTCGGGCATGCCGTACTTGAGCGCGCCCAGCCGGTCGATGCCGAGGCCGAAGGCGAAGCCCTGCCATTCGTCGGGGGCGAGGCCGCAGTTGCGCAGCACGGTAGGATGCACCATCCCGCCGCCCAGGATCTCCAGCCAGTCGGAGCCTTCGCCGATCTTGATGGAGCCGCCGGACCGGTCGCACTGCACGTCCATCTCCGCCGAGGGCTCGGTGAACGGGAAGTGGTGCGGGCGGAAGCGGGTGACCACCGCCTCGGTCTCGAAGAACCGGCGGCAGAAGGTTTCCAGCGTCCACTTCAGGTGGCCCATGTGGATGGCGCGGTCGATGACCAGGCCCTCCATCTGGTGGAACATCGGGGTGTGGGTGGCGTCGCTGTCGGAGCGGTAGACGCGGCCCGGCACGATGACGCGGATCGGCGGCGCCTGGCCGTTGGCGACCCAGGACGGCAGCGCCTCGTTGGTGCGCTGCATGACGCGCACCTGCACGGGGCTGGTGTGGGTGCGCAGCAGCTTGCGTTCGCCGCGCGCGTCCTCCGGCAGCCAGAAGGTGTCGTGCATCTCCCGCGCCGGGTGCTTGGGCGGGAAGTTGAGCGCGGTGAAGTTGTGGAAGTCGTCCTCGATGTCGGGGCCTTCGGCCAGCGCGAAGCCCAGCTCGGCGAAGATGGCGATCATCTCGTCGAGCACCTGCATGGTCGGATGCACGTGGCCGCGCCGCTCGGGCGGCGGCGGCAGGGTGAGATCGACGTGCTCGCCGGCCAGCCGGGCGTCGAGCTCGGCGGCTTCCAGCTCGGCCTTGCGGGCCGCGATGGCGGTGGCGACGGCGTCGCGCAGGCCGTTGATCAGCGGGCCCTGCTCGCGGCGTTCGTCGGGGCTCATCCTGCCCAGGCTCTTCAGGAGCTCGGAGATGGAGCCGGACTTGCCGAGCGCCTCGAGGCGCAGGGCTTCCAGCTCGGCCAGGTTCCCGCCGGCGGCCGCGCGGGCGGTGAGTTCGGCCTGCAGTTGGTTGAGATCGGTCATCGAGGCTGTCCTAGCCTTGCGTCTTCACGGGGTGAAGGGGGCCAGCAAAAAGCCCCCCGGCGGTTCGGCCGGAGGGCTCTAGGATTGCGTAGGTCCTTTTCGGACCCAGGCCTCTAAGCCAGCGCGGCGCGAACCTTGTCGGCGATGGCCTTGAAGGCGGACGGATCGGCGCCGGCGATGTCGGCGAGGACCTTGCGGTCGATATCGATCCCGGCCTTATCAAGGCCGAAGATAAATCGGGAATAGGTGAAGCCTTCCAGGCGCGCCGCGGCGTTGATCCGCTGGATCCACAGCGCGCGGAAGCTGCGCTTGCGGACCTTGCGGTCGCGGTAGGCGTACTGGCCGGCCTTGTCCACGGCCGCCTTGGCGGCGCGGATGGTGTTCTTGCGGCGGCCGTAGAAGCCCTTGGCTTGCTCCAGGACCTTCTTGTGCCGAGCGTGGGCGACGACGCCCCTCTTTACGCGTGCCATCTGTCAGAGCTCCTAGGAGAGGCCGTAGGGCAGGAAGGACTTGATGATCTTCGCATCTGCGTCGCTCATCACCTTGGTGCCGCGGTTCTGACGGATGTACTTGGAATTGTGGCTGAGCAGGCGGTGGCGCTTGCCCGCGACGCCGGCCTTGATCTTGCCGCTCGCCGTGATCTTGAAGCGCTTCTTGGCGCCCGACTTGGTCTTCAGTTTCGGCATTTCACGTCGGAGCTCGAGGCCCCGCCTTCTGGTCGTGTTGATGGACCGCCATGGCATGCCTTCGGCCAGGCGGTCCCGAAGAGCGGCGGCATTTACGCGAAAGGGCCGGCGAAAGCAATATTCTACAAGCGTTCACCCGGCCTTCGCCGGGATGAGCGGATTCTATTCAGCCCGCCCCGCCCCGCGCCTCTGTCGCTGCGCCCAGGCCAGCACGCCCATGCCGGCCAGCGTTGAGAGCAGGCTGCCGGCGATGACCCCGGCGCGGACCTGGCCCTGTTCCATGCCGCCCAGCGGGAAGGCCAGCACGCCGATGAACAGGCTCATGGTGAAGCCGACCCCGGTGAGCAGCGACATGCCCAGGAGCTCGACCCACTTGGTCCCCATGGGGCGTCGCGCGATCTTCAGGCCGCAGAGGAGGCCGATGGCTCCGAACACGCCCAGCGGCTTGCCGAGGAACAGGCCGGCGGCGACGCCCAGGGCGACGGGTCCGAAGAGGTCGGGCAGCGTCAGGCGGCCGAAGTCGAAGCCCGCCGCGCAGAAGGCGAACAGCGGCAGGATCAGGAAGGCCACGTAGGGATGGAGGCTCTCCATGAAGTCCTCCAGCACGCCGGGGCGGCCGGGCTTGCGGGGCTCGATGGGGATGGTCATGGCCGCGGCGACGCCGGCCACCGAGGTGGAGACGCCGGACTTCAGGGTGAAGCCCCAGACGATCAGGAAGCCGAGCGCATAGAGCAGATAGGGTGCGCGCCGCCAGCGGGTCAAAAGGCCCATCAGCGCCAGAGCGGCCAGCGCCGCGGCGAGGGCTGCGATCCGCAGGTGGTTGGTGAAGACGGCGCCGATCACCGCCACGGCGCCCAGATCGTCGGCGATGGCGAGCGTCAGCAGGAAGACGCGCAGGGTGGAGGGCAGGCGGGGCCCGGCGACGGCCAGCGCGGCCATGGCGAAGGCGATGTCGGTGGCGACCGGCGTCGGCCAGCCCTGCGGCGCGCCGCCGGGGCCGGCGTTGAACGCCAGATAGACCAGCGCCGGAACCACCATGCCGCCGAGCGCCGCGAGGATCGGCAGCGCCAGGCGGCGCGGACTGGCGAGCTCGCCCTTCAGCACCTCGTATTTGATCTCCAGGCCGACGACGAAGAAGAACACCGCCATCAGCCCCTGCTTCACCCAGTCGAGGACCGACAGGGTCTCGGAGAAGCCGCCGATCTGGACGGTGAAGGGCGCCTGGATGAAGCGGAAATAGAGGCCGTCGGCCGGCGAGTTGGCCATGCCGATGGCCAGCAGCGCAGCCAGCGCCAGGATGGCGCCGGAGGCGCTTTCGGTTTTCAGGAAATCCAGCGTGATGCGCTTGGCCATTGAGCCCGGTTAGCACGACGCCTACGGACAATCGACGGCGAGCCGCTAAGCTGGCCGCAACAGGCAAGACCGGAGGGAGCCCCATGAGACTGACCAAGCCCCGCATCGCGCCGCTGTCGGACGCCGAGCTTTCGCCGGAACAGGCCGAGGCGCTGGAGGCCTTCCGGCCGGGGCCCGTGCTCAACATCTTCCGGACGCTGGTCCGGGCGCCCAAGGCGCTCACCCGGTTCAACACCTGGGGCGGCTATATCCTGTCGCGGCGCAACGACCTGCCGGCCCGCGAGCGGGAGATCGTGATCCTGCGCACCGGCTTCCTGTGCAAGTCCGGCTACGAGTGGACCCAGCACACCCGCATCGGCCTGCAGGCGGGGCTCAGCGAGGACGAGATCGGGCGCATCAAGCAGGGCGCGGCGGCAGGCTGGAGCCCCGCCGACGAGGCGTTGATCCGCGCCGCCGACGAGCTGCACGCCGACCAGTTCATCGGCGATGCGACCTGGACCGCCCTCGGCGAGCACTTCAGCGAGAAGCAGCGCATGGACGTGGTGTTCACCGCCGCCCAGTACACCCAGGTCTCGATGTTCCTGAATACCTTCGGCGTGCAGCTCGACGAGGGCCAGACCCTCGATCCGGACCTGAAGGGCTTCTAGCGATGGCGGGCAGGCTGGAGGGCAAGCGGGCCATCATCGTGGGCGCCGGCCAGACGCCGGGCGAGACCCTTGGCAACGGCCGGGCCATGGCGCTGCTGTTCGCCCGCGAAGGCGCCGAGGTGCTGTGCGTCGACCGGGTCGGGGAGCGGGCCGAGGAGACCGCCGCGATGATCGCCGAGGAAGGCGGGCGCGCCTTCGCCCGGCAGGCCGACATCGTCAGGGAGAGCGACTGCGTGGGCGTCATCGCCGCGGCCATGGAGCGCTGGGGCGGCTTCGACATCGTGGTCAACAACGTCGGCATCGGTGGCGGCGACGCCCCGGCGCACCGGGCGGAGGAGGCCGCCTTCGACCGGATCCTCAGCGTCAACCTGACGGGCATGTGGCTGATGACCCGGGCCGCGCTGGGGGTGATGCGCGAGCAGGGCGCGGGGGCCATCGTCAACATCTCCTCCCTGGCCGCGGTCGCGGGCGGCATCCAGATCGCCTACGAGGTCTCCAAGGCCGGCGTGAACCGGCTGACCACCAGCGTCGCCCAGGCCAACGCCCGCCACGGCGTGCGCTGCAACGCCATCATGCCGGGGCTGATGGACACCCCCATGGCCGTGGCGGGGATCGCCAGCGCGCGCGGCGAGAGCCAGGAGGCGGTGCGCGAGCGGCGCAACGCCCAGGTGCCGCTGGGCGGCAAGATGGGCACGGCCTGGGACACCGCCTACGCAGCCCTGTTCCTGGCCTCGGACGAGGCGAAATTCATCACCGGCGCCATCCTGCCGGTGGACGGCGGCATGGGCGTGCGGATCGGCTGAGCCGTTCATTGACGCGCGCGGCGGCGCACCACACTTTCCGCGTGCAAGGCGGGGGTTTTGTCAGGGCGGCGAGATTCGTCCTGGTTTCCGGGGGATGGCCATGAGCGACGCGGCCTTCGAGACCAAGGTGTCCGGGATCTTCTCGCGCACCGAGCAGCGGCTGGGCGGCCGGCTGGCCGTGGAAAAGGCCAAGGCCGACAACCTGCAATCACAGGACACCCGGCGCGTCGCCTTCATCCTCACCGAAGCCATCGAGGCGGAGCTGACGCCGGCGGTGAAGCAGGCGCTCGCCAGCTACGACGAGGCGATCAACCGCCCGATCCTGCCGAACCCGCGCTGGGAGCAGGGCCTCCTGGAGAAGATCGGCCAGGCGGTGGACGCCGCGATCAAGCTGGCCCTCGCCCTGGACAGGGAAAATCATCCCTGGAAGCCGCTGCTCACCGACGAAGGGCCGAAGCTGCGCGCCCGCATGGTCGGCGCGGCCGAGAGCCACTTCATCGCGCTGGGCAAGAAGAAGGGCGGTCGCCGGCGCGCCGCTGACAGCGGCTCCGAATGGGGGCTACGGATCGGCCTGCTGGCGGTCGGCGTCATCCTGGGCTTCGTGCTGGCCCACGTCCTGCGGGGCTGAGAAGCCCATTGCGGCCCGCGGTGGAACCGCCAATGTGACGGCCGATGCCGCTCGCCCCCGCCTA
>JAQGIX010000265.1 GCA_028290925.1 Phenylobacterium sp.
GCGCGCGGCGCGCGATCTCGGCCGCGCCCTCGGCGTGCAGGGCGAGGCCCATCTTGCCCGCCACCGCGGCCAACACCTTCTCCAGCTCGCCGTGGGTGTAGAACTCGAGCCGGAGCGGAATGCCGAACCGGTCGCGCAGCGGCGTGGCCAGCAGGCCCGCCCGCGTGGTCGCCGCGACCAGCGTGAACGGCGCGAGCTCGATGCGGATCGAACGCGCCGAGGGGCCTTCGCCGATCATCAGGTCGAGGACGTGGTCCTCCATGGCCGGATAGAGGATTTCCTCCACATTGGCCGGCAACCGGTGGATCTCGTCGATGAACAGCACGTCGCGCGGCTCGAGGTTGGTGAGGATCGCCGCCAGGTCGCCGGCCTTGGCCAGCACCGGCCCGGAGGTGGCGCGGAAGTTCACCCCCAGTTCGCGGGCGATGATCTGCGCCAGCGTCGTCTTGCCCAGCCCCGGCGGGCCGAACAGCAGCACGTGATCAAGCGCCTCGGCGCGGGCCTTCGCGCCCTCGATGAACACCCGCAGGTTGCCCTTCGCCTGCTCCTGGCCGACGAACTCAGCCAGCGTCTGCGGCCGCATCGCCCGGTCCTGCGGCTCGAAGGCTTCCGGCTCGCCGGACACCAGGCGGGGTTCGCCGCTCATGGCTTCACCCCGCGGTTAAAGGGGTTCACCGCCCAAGCTCCTGCAGCGCCGCCTTGATCAACGCCGGCGCCGCCGCCTCATCGCCCAGCCGCACCGCGGCCTGCTCCACCACCCGGCGCGCGGCCATCTCGGCCACGCCCAGGCCCATCAGCGCCGCCACCGCCTCGCCGGCCAGCGAGACGCTTGCGGCTTGGGCCGGGGTCCCGGCGTGGAAAGCCGCCACCGGCCCGTCGCCCAGCGGCTTGCCCTTCAGCTCGGTGACGATGCGCAGCGCCAACTTCGGGCCGACGCCCTGGGCGCGGGCGACCGCGGCCTTGTCGTCGCGGGCCACGGCGGCGGTCAGCTCGGCCGGCGGCAGGACGTCGAGCACCGCCAGCGCCGCCTTCGGCCCGACGCCCTGGATGGTCTTCAGGGTCACGAAGGCGCGGCGGTCGTCGCGGGAGAGGAAGCCGTAGAGCGTCATGCCGGTCTGCTCGCCCCACTGGGTCTCGATATGCAGCACCGCGTCCTTGCCCACCTCGGGCAGATGGCCGAGCGTGCGCGAGCCGCAGCGCACCACATAGCCGACCCCGGCCACGTCGATCAGCGCGTCCTCCTCGGCGACCTCGGCCACCACGCCGTGCAGCCGGCCGATCATCGCGCCGCGCTCCGCAACATCGTCTCCGGGAAAAAGGGAATCGAGTTCAGCATCTGTTCCAGCATGCCGTAAACCGCCGTGAATCGCTTGATCAATCGTGAAGTGATGGCGGGCGCGAAGGCGCCGATGACGTATCCACCCCGGCGATTCCAGGCTTAACTGGCGGCCTCGCAGGGGAGCCGGCATGGCGGACAATCAGGCGCAGACGCATCGCTCGCCCCACCCGGTCCTGTGGCTCATCCTCTACCTGCCCTATGGCGCCGCCACCGGCTATGTGACGGTCACCCTGGCCTGGCTGCTCAGCCATGCCGGGGCCAGCGTCGCGGCGGTCGCCACCCTCGCCAGCCTCAGCCTGGCCCCCAACACCTGGAAGGTGCTGTGGGCGCCGATCGTCGACACCACGCTCACCGCCAAGCGGTGGTTCGTGCTGGCCAACCTGGCCAACGCCGCAAGCCTGATGGTCTTCGCCCTGCTGCCGCTGAAGGTCGAGTATCTGGCGGCGTTCGGCTGGGTCGTGCTGGTGAACAGCGTCGCCGGCACCGTCACCGCCATCGCGGTCGACCGGATGATGGCCTACGACACCACCGACGGGGAGAAGGGCAAGGCCGGCGGCTGGAGCCAGGCGGGCAACCTGGGCGGCGTCGGCCTGGGCGGCGGGGCGGGCCTGTGGCTCGCCCAGCACACCGGCCATCCGTGGATCGCCGCCGCGGTCGTGGCGCTCGCCGCCCTGCTCTGCACCGCCGCGCTCCTGAAGCTGGCCGACCCGCCCTCGGTCGCTGGCGCGCCCCGCTATGTGACCGTGCTTATCGAGACCGGCCGCGATGTCTGGAGCCTTGTCCAGCGGCGCATCGGCCTGTTGGCCATGCTGATCTGCACCCTGCCGATCGGCGCCGGCGCGGCCCAGAACCTGTGGGCGGCGGTCGCCAAGGACTGGAGCGCCTCGGCCGATCTGGTGGCCCTGGTCGGCGGCCTGCTGTCCGGGATCGCCGGCATCGTCGGCTGTATCGCCTCCGGCTACCTCTGCGACCGCATGGACCGCAAGAAGGCCTACCTGCTGTTCGGCCTGGTCATGGCCGCCACCTCGGCCGCCATGGCGCTGGGCCCCAAGACCCCGGCCATGTTCTTGATCTTCGCCACCCTCTACAACGGCGCCGTCGGCCTCTCCTATGGCGCCTATTCCGCGGTGACCCTGGAGGCCATCGGCCGCGGCGCGGCGGGCACCAAGTTCAACCTGATCTCCTCGCTCTCCAACGTGCCGATCCTGGTGGTGGTGCTGATCGACGGCTGGGCCCAGACCCGCTGGGGCTCCGGCGCCATGCTGCTGGTGGAGAGCGCGCTGGGCGTCGCCGGGGTCGGCATCTACATCGTGCTGGCCTGGGGCACGCGGGGCCTGACCTGGCGCGGTGTGTTCGGCCGCTTCGCCGCCGCCTAGGCCGCCCCGCGCAGCCGCCGCGCCGTCCGCGCGTGGGCATGCGCGATGGCCACGGCCAGCGCATCGGCCGCATCGGCCGTGGTCTCCCCGGCGGTGGGCAGCAGTCGGCGGATCATGAAGCCGACCTGGGCCTTGTCCGCCGCGCCGGTCCCCACCACAGCCTTCTTGACCACGGTCGCGGCATATTCGGCCACCGGCAGGCCGGCCCGCGCCGGGGCGATCAGGCAGCAGGCCCGCGCATGGCCGAGCTTCAGGGTCGAGGAGGCGTTGTTGTTGACGAAGGTCTCCTCCACGGCGGCCTCGTCCGGCGCGTGGGCGGCGATCACTTCGCAGAGCGCCTCGAACAGGGTCAGCAGGCGGATCGCGAAGTCCGCCGTCTCGTCGGGCTTGATCACCCCGTGCGCCACGTGCGCCAGCCGCGTCCCATCCACCGCCACCACGCCCCAGCCGGTGCGGCGAAGCCCCGGGTCGAGGCCGAGGATGCGGATCGGGCGATTCGGGGTCATGGCGGTTGCGTTCGAGGATGCCCGATGAGGCGCCCGAAAGCTTGCGGAATGGTGCAGGCTTCAGCGCCAGAAGCGGAAGTCGGCGTAGCCCTGCGCGATGGCGTCGAGCGGCACGCCCAGCGCCGCGGCCAGGCTGCTCCCGCCGCCGAACAGCAGCCGCCCGCCGACCGGCGACAGGAAGATCAACAGGAACAGGCCCACCATCACCAGCCCCTCGGCCTTGCGGATGGCCGGCGTCCAGCCGGCCGGCAGGAACGGCCGGATCGCACCGAAGCCGTCGAGGCCGGGGATCGGCAGCAGGTTGAGGATCAGGGCGGTGGCCTGCAGGAAGGCCAGGAAGGCCAGCGCCGGATAGAGCGCCCCGGCCGCATAGGTCCAGACCCGCAGCGCGATGGCCAGCGCCAGCAGCACCATCAGGGTCGCCATCGGCCCGGCCAGCGCCGAGGCGGCGCGCCAGAACGGCCCGCGCATCAGGTCGTTGCGCAGATAGACCGCCCCGCCGGGGAAGCCGATCCCGCCCAGCGCCAGGAAGATCAGCGGCAGCACCAGGCTGGTGCCCAGGTCGCCGTAGCGCCGCGGATCGAACGCCAGGTAGCCCTTGGCCCGCACCGTATGGTCGCCGCCGATATAGGCCGTCAGCGCATGGCTGAACTCGTGCGCCATCACCGACAGCGCCCAGCCCAGCATCACGAAGGCGAAGGTCAGCGGCTTCACCGCCACGCCCTGCGCCAGCCCGACGCCGGCTCCGATCCAGGCCGCCAGCAGCACCAGCCCGACCAGGTTGTTGGGCGGCGCCGGAGCCGGTGCGGCCTCAGGCGCGGAGGGCGGCGGCGATGGCGTCGTCGGGACGGCGGTGGTCATCCGCCCACCACCACCCGTTCCTGCCCCCACCAGAGCGGCGATTTCGGCAGGTCGATGAAGCGGCGCTCGTCCTCCAGCAGCAGTTGGCCGGCGGCCTGCGCTTCGGGCCGCTGGAGGTTGGCGAGGACGGCCTCCAGGCTGTCGAACCACAGCTCGGCCACGCCGTCGAACTCCGGCGGGGCCTCGCGGCTGGCGCGGATCGCGGCGTGGGCCTCGGGCGGCAGGGAATGCAGCTGCACGTAGCGGCGGATCTGCAGCACCTCGGCGACGCTGGCGACCAGCGGGGCGTGCGTTCCCGCCCAGTAGTCCTGGAACCCCTCGCGGGTCAGGTGCGGCAGCCGCACCAGGCAGAAGGTGAGCTTGATCATGCCGCCTCCACGCCGACGATCTGCAGGAAGCTGACCACGGGCACCGGCTTTGCGTGAGGGACCCCAGGCTTGGCCTCGATCCACAGCGGCAGGATGATCCACGCCTTGGGGAACGGCTTCAGGGTCTTCTCGTCCATCCCGCCCAGGTGCGGGCAGCGGGTGAGCGCGGCCTCGGCGCAGGCGCGGTGCAGGGGCGCGATGGCGCCGGCGTTCAGCAGGGGCTGGTCGTCGGCCATGTCCACCGGCAGGGCGAGGGCGAAGCCCCGGGCGCGCAGTTCGCCGGCGGTGGTCGGCGTGGCGGTCTGGCTCCAGCGGTCGTCGTCGGGCGTCGGGGCGCCGCACATCGGGCACAGCATCTCGCGCACCGACCGGCGCTGCCGGAACAGGTGGTTGCGCGAATAGAGCGGCTTGCCGCGGCCGGGCTTCTCAGCCTGGGCGATGGCCAGCTCGCCGTCGACGCTGGGGCAGGGGCCCACGCCCAGCTGCGGTTCCTCCGACCAGCTGGTGATCCACGGCACATCGACGCCGACCTTCAGGCGGGACGGCGCGGTCATTGGGGCGCGCCCGGCGCGGGCGG
>JAQGIX010000009.1 GCA_028290925.1 Phenylobacterium sp.
TCGAGCACTTCTTCGACGGTCTCGACCGTCTGGCCGGTGTGCTTGGCGTAGAGCTCGTTCAGGCGGCGCTTGGTCTTCAGGATGTCCTCGGCGTGGCGCTCGATGTCCGAGGCCTTGCCGGAGAAGCCGCCCGACGGCTGGTGGACCATGATCCGCGAGTTCGGCAGCGCGATGCGCTGGCCCTTCTCGCCGGCCATCAGCAGGAACGAGCCCATCGAGGCCGCCATGCCCAGGCAGAGCGTGATCACCGGGCTCTTGATGTACTGCATGGTGTCGTAGATCGCGAGGCCGGAGGTGACGATCCCGCCCGGCGAGTTGATGTACATCTGGATCTCTTTCTTCGGGTTCTCGGCTTCCAGGTGCAGCAGCTGGGCGCAGACCAGCGCCGCCATGCTGTCCTCGACCGGTCCGGCCACGAAGACGATCCGGTCCTTCAGCAGCCGCGAGAAGATGTCGTAGGCGCGCTCGCCGCGGCTGGTCTGTTCGACCACCATCGGCACCAGGCCCAGCGCAGTGGTGACGGGGTCACGCATATGGGGAAGCCCTTCTGGAGATTGGTCGGCGAGCGGAAGCAGCTCGCGCTTTCCCCGTGGATATCGCGTGCCTGGACGCCGCGCGCAAGGTGACGCAACGCCCCGCACGCCTTACGGCTTGATCCTGGCCGCGGGACCGCCATGCTGCGGCCTGTTTCGGCGGGGGGAGTTCCATGCGTTCGATCTATCTGACGGCGGTCGCCACGGCCGCGATCCTGGCGGTCGGCGGCGCGGCGGCCGCGCCCAGACCCGCAGCCAGGGACGCCAGGCTCTGGGCCGCGGCGCAGCTGGCGCGGCCGGGCCAGCTGCTGCTTCTGCAGCAGGCCGTGGACATCGATTCCCGCAGCGGCGCCGCGGTGGGCGGCCGCAAGGTCGAGGCCCTGCTGATCCCCCGCCTGAAGGCGCTGGGGATGACCGTCGAGGCCGTGCCGGCCGAGGCCGACGGCCTGCCGGAGAACCTGGTCGCCCGCCTGTCGGGGACCGGCAAGGGCCGCATCCTGATGATCGGCCACATCGACACGGTGTTCGGCCCCGGCACGGTGGCCCGGCGGCCCTACCGCACCGATGCGGAGAACGCCTATGGCCCCGGCGTGATCGACGAAAAGGGCGGCTTGATCGAGGGGATCTATGCGCTGACCCTCCTCCACGACCTCGGCTTCAAGGATTTCAAGTCCATCACCCTCTTGATCGAGACCTCCGAGGAGCGCGGCTCGCCGGGGACCCGCAAGCTGATCGACCGCCTGCTGGCCGAGGCCGACGTCGAGCTGAACCTGGAGCCCGCCGAGCAGCCCGACGGGGTCACGGTGTGGCGCAAGGGCTCCACCACCTTCCACATCGACGTGAAGGGCCGCGCCGCCCACGCCGGGGTCGCGCCGCAGGACGGCCGCAACGCCGCCGTCGAGCTGATCCACCAGATCCAGGCCGCCGACGTCTTCCCGAAGTCCGGCGACGGCCTGACCGCCAACCTCACCGTGATGAGCGCCGGGACCCGTAACAACATCATCCCCGAGGACGCCCACGCCCAGATCAACGTCCGGGTGCGCGAGCAGAAGCAGGTCGGTGAGGTGCAGGCGGTGCTGGAGAAGAACGCCCAGACCACCGCGATCCCCGACACCCACGTCACCGTCAGCCGCGAGCCGGCCTTCCCGCCCCTGCGCTCCAACCCGGCGACGGACGCGCTGGCGGTGCGGGCCCAGGCGATCTACGCCGGGCTCGGCCTGACCCTCGGGACCGGCGGCAACGGCGGGGCCTCGGAGTCGGCGTTGGCCGCCGCGGCCGGCGTCCCGGCGCTGGACGGCCTCGGCCCGGTGGGCAGCGGGACCCACTCCGACCAGGAGCACCTGGAGCTGAAGTCGGTGACGCCCCGGCTCTACCTGCTGACCACGCTGATCCAGGACCTCGGCCGCAACCCGCCGCCGCGGATGAAGTGAGCCGCGCCGCGCCCTAAGCCAGCATCCGGACGCTCGGCTCCCGCTCCCATTGCCGGGTGCGAGCAGGCTTGAGGAAGGCTTCGACGTCGGCCGCGAGCTCGACGACGCCCGGGTCCGGCGCCGCGCCGCTCCGATCGAGCAAGGGCTGGGCCTGGGGCGTGAAGCCGATCGCCTTCAAATGCCCGTAGGCGTTGGCGACGAAGTCACGGGCGGCGCTTTCGCCGAGCAGCTGCGCGCAGCCGTCTTCCGAGACCACCAGGGCGACGGCGTCGAAGATCACCGAGGGCGAGCCCGCAAGCTGGCCGTCGGCCTCCAAGGCCTTGCCGTCCTTGAGCGTCACGCCGCCGATCCTGGGCGCGACGATCTTGACCCTGCCGCCCTCGCCCTCCACCGCCTTGCGGAGGGCGTCGACCACCGCGCCGTCCGCCCCGTCGGTGACCAGGATGCCCACCGCGCGGCCCTTCAGGGTCTCGGGGTACTTGCCGACGATGCGCAGGGCCGGCGAGAGGGCCATGTCCTGCGGCTTCACCGCAGCGGCGGACGGCGGCGGCAGTTCGGCGTTCAGGCCGTGGGCGACGCGCCGCGCCAGGTCCGGGTCGACGTTCTGGAGGTTGGCCAGCACCCGCGCGCGGACGTGCTCGAAGCTGCATTTGGACAGTTCGAAAACCACGGCGCTGGCCAGGTGGGCCTGCTCGATCTTGGTCTGCGAGCGGTAGAACAGCCGCGCCTGGCTGTAGTGGTCCGCGAAGGTCTCGGCGCGCAGGCGCACCTTCGTCCCCTCGGTCGCCGCCGGCGTGGTGCGGAAGCCGCCGGCCGGGGCTTCCCGCGGTCCGCCGATCTCGCCCGCCTCGGCGAGGCTGTTCGGCTCATAGTTCGCCCGGCCCTTCGGGATCTGCATCTGCATGTGCCCGTCGCGCTGCAGGTTCTGGAAGGGACAGCCTTTGGCCTGGTTGATCGGCAGCTCATGGAAGTTGACGCTGCCCAGGCGCGACAGCTGGGTGTCCTGGTACGAGAACAGCCGGCCCTGCAGCAGGGGGTCCTCCGAGGCGTCGATGCCCGGCGGCATGTTGGTCGGCAGGAACGCCGCCTGCTCGGTCTCGGCGAAGAAGTTGTCCGGGTTGCGGTCCAGCACCATCCGCCCGACCACCTCGATGGGGATCATCTCCTCCGGGATCAGCTTGGTGGCGTCCAGGATGTCGAACGGCAGGGCGTCGGCCTGCGCCTGGCTGAGCAGCTGCACGCCGAACTCCCATTCCGGGAAGGCGCCGGACGCGATGGCCTCGTGCAGGTCGCGCCGGTGGAAATCCGGGTCGGCCCCGGCGAGCTTGACCGCCTCGTCCCAGCAGGTCGACTGGGTCCCCAGTTTCGGCCGCCAATGGAATTTCACGAAGGTCGGCTCGTCGCGGTCGTTCACCAGCCGGAAGGTGTTGACGCCGAAGCCCTCCATCATCCGGAAGCTGCGCGGGATGGCCCGGTCGGACATCGCCCACATGATCATGTGGGTGGACTCCGGCATCAGGCCGATGAAGTCCCAGAGCGTGTCGTGGGCGGTCGCCGCCTGCGGATAGCCGCGGTCGGCCTCCATCTTCGCGGCGTGGATCAGGTCGGGGAACTTGATGGCGTCCTGGATGAAGAACACCGGGATGTTGTTGCCGACCAGGTCCCAGTTGCCCTCCTTGGTGTAGAACTTCACCGCGAAGCCGCGCACGTCTCGCGGGGTGTCGACCGATCCCGCGCCTCCGGCCACCGTCGAAAAGCGCGCGAACAGCGCCGTGCGCTCGCCGACCTCGGTCAGGATCCGCGCCCGCGTATATCCGGCCAGCGACTTGGTCAGCTCGAAATAGCCGTGCGCGGCCGAGCCGCGGGCGTGGACGATGCGCTCGGGGATGCGCTCGTGGTCGAAGTGCTGGATCTTCTCGCGCAGGACGAAGTCCTCGAGCAACGCCGGTCCGCGGGGGCCCGCCTTGAGCGAGTTCTGGTCGTCGCTCACCGGCACGCCGAAGTTGGTGGTCAACCGGGCTTCCGGGGCGCTGGCCGTCTGGTGCAGTTCGCCGGCCTTGCCGGTGATCGGAGTCGCTTCGCCTGCGTCGGCGCCTCTGGAGTTCGCCATGGAAGGACGTCCCTGCTGGTGCGGCTGAAGGTGTACGGACCTAACGCGAGCCTCGGCGAATGGTCGCAACGGCCGCGTTCCACACGCTCATGCAGAGCCCGCCGGCGACGGCGGACCTCAGACGCCGGTCGATGCCCCCTAGTGGGGTCGGCCGCCGGCTCGGATGTGGTCGAGATAGGTCGACAGTTCGCCGACCCAGCGGCGCGAGGCGGCCGCGTCCGAGTCGTCGGCGGCCTGCTCGAGCCCGGCGCCGATGTCGGTGATCATCTGGAAGCCGAAGCCGCCGCCGGAGCCACGCAGGTTGTGGCCAAGGATGATCACCGCCTGGAAGTCGTCGCAGTCGAGGGCGGCGAGCATGGCGATGACGTTCAGCCGGCAGTTCTCCAGATAGGCCGGCGTGCGCTCCGCCAGCCTCTGGGCCATCCGCGACAGGCCGGCGACCGGGGCGGCGGCGGCCGGCGTCTTCACCACGGAATGAGCCCGGATCGCCTGCAGGAGCACCTCCTGCTTGATGGGCTTGGTCAGATAGGCCGTGCAGCCCGCCGCCAGGCAGCTTTCGCGGTCGCCCTTCAAGGCCGAGGCGGTCAAGGCGATGATCGGGGTGGGCGCGCGGCCGTTGGCCTTCTCCCAGGCCCGGATGGTCCGCGTCGCCGTCAGGCCATCCATGGCCGGCATCTGGCGGTCCATCAGCACCAGGTCGTAATGGCCTTCCTTGAACATCTTGCAGGCGATGACGCCGGTTTCGGCCACGTCGACGAGGTAGGGCGTGTCCTCGAGGTAGGCGAGCGCGATGATGCAATTGTCGGGCGAATCCTCCGCCATCAGGATGCGCAGCGCCGGCAGCGGCGCGTCCGGATCGGCCCCGACCGGCGCCGCGACGGGGCGCAGGGCCACGCCGGAGACCTCGAACGGGACGGCGAAGGCGAACAGGCTACCCTGGTCGACCTCGCTCTCCACCCAGATGCGCCCGCCCATCAGCTCCACCAGGCGCCGTGAGATGGTCAAGCCCAGTCCGGAGCCGCCGAACCGCCGGGTGGTCGAGGAATCGGCCTGGGTGAAGCGCTCGAAGACGCGGTCCAGCTTGTCGCTGGCGATGCCGATTCCGGTGTCGGTGACGGTGAAGCGCAGGGCGGTGGGCACGGCGCCGTCCGCGTCCGGCTCGACGCGCAGCGCGACGCTGCCGGTCTGGGTGAACTTGATCGCGTTGCCCAGCAGGTTGAGCAGCACCTGGCGCAGGCGGGTCGGGTCGCCGACCAGGTTGTTGGCGACGCCCGGCGCGATCTCGCAGACCAGGGTGAGCGTCTTCTCCTGCGCCTTGGGGGCGACCATCTCCATCACCTTCTCCAGGTGATCGCTGAGCGAGAACTCGGTGCGCTCCAGGTCGAGCTGCGAGGCCTCGACCTTGGAGAGATCGAGGATGTCGTTGATCAGGTTGAGCAGGTTGTCGCCGGAGCGGCGGAAGATCTGCACGAACTTGTCCTGCTCCGCCGTCAGCGCGGTCTTGGCGAGCAGGTCGGCGATGCCCATGATCGCGTTCATCGGCGTGCGGATCTCATGGCTCATGCTGGCCAGGAAGTCGGACTTGGTGCGGCTGGCGCTCTCGGCGGCGGCCTTGGCCTGCTGCAGCTCCATCTCGACGCGCTTGCGCTCGGTGACGTCGCGGGCCGCGGCGAACACCCCCTTCAGGGTGCGGTTGCGGTCGTAGAAGGTGGTGGCGTTGTAGGAGACCACGGTCTGCTTGCCGTCGCGGGCCCGGACGGTCAGCTCGTAGTCGGTGACCGACTTCTCGGTGAGCACCCGGTTGATCCCGGCCTCGGCGCGCGCCGGGTCGGTGAAGCAGTCCTTGAAGGGCGCGCCGATCAGCTCGTCCCGGGTGCAGCCGGTCAGGGCCTCGGTCTGCTTGTTGACGTCGGTGATGATGCCCAGGGGGTCGGTGGTGATCAGGGCGTCGATGTTCGATTCGATCAGCGAGCGGGTGTAGAACTGCTGGTCTCGCAGGCGCTGGTCGGAGGCCTTCTTCTCTTCCTCGACCAGCTTGCGCGCGGTGTTGTCCGAGCCGATCAGCAGGTAGCCGATGATCGCGCCGTGCGGGTCGCGCAGCGCCGTCACCGAGACCACCGCCGGGAACCGCGTGCCGTCCTTGCGGATGTAGGTCAGCTCGTAGATGTC
>JAQGIX010000308.1 GCA_028290925.1 Phenylobacterium sp.
GACAGCGCCCCCACCGCCTCGCCGCGCCACAGCAAGGTCCCGTCGGGGCCCAGCGCAAAGGCCTCGTCGGGTTCGGCGGCCAGCTTGCCGAGCCGGCGCGCGATCTCCGGCCCCAGGGCCTGGCGCGCCGCGGCCCGGAGCGCCTTCTCCTCCAGCACCGTCGCACCCTGCACGCCCACGAAGCTGACGCCGGCCAGCTTGCCGACGTAATGGCCCTCCACCGTCACCGCCCCGTCGGCGGCGACGCCGGCCAGCAGGTCCTCGCGGACCCGCAGCCCGCGCATCAGGGCGCTGGTCCGCCGGTCCACGAAGCGGGCCATCAGCTTCTCGTGCAGGGTGTCGGAGAGCCGGTCTTCCAGCCCCCTCATGTTGCCCTGCCATTCCACCGGATCGACCAGCCAGTCGGGGCGGTTGGCCACGTAGGCCAGGGTCCGCACATTGGCCAGCCGCGCGGCCAGGGCGTCGATGTCGCCGTCGGTGCGGTCCAGGTGGGCGTACTGCTTGGCGATCCAGTCGTCGGGGATACGCTGCCGGCCGGCGGTCAGGTGGAAGAAGAAGTCCCTGGCCAGCCGGACGTGCTCCTCGGTCGCCACCTTGCGGAAGTCCGGCGTCTGGCAGACGTCCCACAGCTTGATCAGCGCCGAGCGGTCGCGGGCGCGCTCGACCACGTCGGGGTCTTCCGCGAGCTTCTTCAGCGTCGTCTCGTCCAGCGCCTCGGCGGAGAGCCGCAGGCCCGGGCGGTCCGGGGGCGTGCTGAGCCCGCGCATGAGATTGGCCAGGGAGGAGAAATCGATCTTCGGATTGCGCCATTCCACCCTGGCGATCGGCTGGAAGCGGTGCTCCTCCACCGCCTGCACGAGGTCGGGGTCCATGTCCTCGCACTCGCCGGTGACCCCGAAGGTCCCGTCGCGCTGGAAGCGGCCCGCCCGGCCGGCGATCTGACCGATCTCCTGCGGCGTCAGCGCCCGGCTGCGCTTGCCGTCGAACTTGGAGAGCCCGGCGAAGGCCCCAAGGTCGACGTCCATGTTCAGGCCCAAGCCGATGGCGACGGTGGCAACCAGGAAGTCAACCTCGCCGGACTGGTAGAGCTCCACCTGGGCGTTGCGGGTGCGGGGGCTCAAGCTGCCCATCACCACCGCCGCCCCGCCCCGCTGGCGGCGGATCAGCTCGGCGATGGCGTAGACCTGGTCGGCGGAGAAGGCGACGACGGCCGAGCGCCGCGGCAGGCGGGTCAGCTTCTTCGGGCCGGTGTAGCTGAGGCTGGAGAACCGTTCGCGGGTGGCGATCTCGGCGTGCGGCAGCAGCCGGCGCACCAGCGGCGCCATGGTCCCGGCGCCCAGCAGCATGGTCTCGGCGGTCCCGCGGGCGTGCAGTAGCCGGTGCGTGAACACGTGGCCGCGCTCGGCGTCGGCGGCCAGCTGGATCTCGTCCACCGCCATGAACTCGACCTGGCGCGACAGCGGCATGGCCTCGACGGTGCAGACGAAATACTGCGCCCGCGGCGGGATGATCTTCTCCTCGCCGGTGATCAGCGCCACCGAGCGTGGGCCGCGCGCCTTGGCCACCCGGTCGTAGATCTCGCGCGCCAGCAGCCGGAGCGGCAGGCCGATCATCCCCGAGGCGTGGCCCAGCATCCGCTCGACGGCCAGGTGGGTCTTGCCGGTGTTGGTGGGCCCCAGCGCCGCCACGAGGCTCGGCGGCGCCGCCCCGGTCGGGCGGTGACTCATGAGATCAAAATGGGGTTCGCGAGGGAGTCGGGCAAGCGAGGCCTGAGGTCGCGGCGATGGCGTGCTGCGGATGCCTCTCGACCAGCCAAGGCCCTAGAACTCCTGCACTATCAGCGCACTCTACGGGCAACGACGCGCGAGCCTCCGCGCCGTTCCCAACTGCATCATTTCAGGGGTTTGCGACCCCCAGGCGAAACCCCAGCGGCAGCAGCTCCTCGATGGTCCGGCGGTCGGCCTGGCCGGTGGGCGACAGGCTCACCACCTCGCAGCCGTCGGCGGCGAACTCGAGGATCTTCTGGCGGCAGCCGCCGCACGGCCAGATCAGTCCCGGCAGGTCGGAGGCCACATAGACCCGCACCACCCGCGTGACCCCCTCGGTCACCGCCGCCGAGATCGCCGAGGCCTCGGCGCAGACCCCTTGCGGATAGGCGGCGTTCTCGACGTTGACCCCGTAGTGCAGCCGCCCGTCGGCGCCCTCCACCGCGGACGCCACATGGATCCCCGAATAGGGCGCGTGCGCCTTGCCGAGCAGGCGGCGCAGCTGGTCGGCGACGGCCAGGGGTACGGTCGTCATGAAAACCTCCACATGGTGGGTCAACCGGCCTTGAGGATCGCCAGGAGCTCGGCCACGCAGAGCGCCGAGTTCTGCGCCGCCATCAGCGCCATCTGGCCGTAGGTCACGTGGCTTTCCTCGCCGGCCAGGTCGGAGAGGGTGCGGATCACGTAGAGCGGTGCGTCCCAGGCCTCCGCCACCTGGTGCAGCGCGCCGGACTCCATGTCGATGGCGTCGGCCCCGAAACGGGCGCGCAGCTCGTCGCGGGTCGCCGCGCAGTTCAGGAAGTAGTCGGCGGTGACGATCCCGCCGCGCCGTACCGGGTGGCCGAGCGTGCCGCGCACCGCATCCTCCAGACGGGCGAAGGCCGCCGCGACCTCGGGCCGGACCTGCGGCAGCACGGTCAGCTCCGGCGCCCCGATGGGGATCCGCCCCGACGCGGTCGGCGTGAACCGTCGCGCGGCCACCAGGCCGTAGTCGTGGATCGCCAGCCGGTCGGCCAGCAGGACCGCGCCCACGGGCAGCTCCGGATCCAGGCCGCCGGCCACCCCGCAGAAGATCAGCGCCCGGGGCTGGAAACGGCTCAGCAGCAGGGTCGCCGCGGCGGCGGCGTTGACCTTGCCGATGCCGCTGAGGGCGGCGACGATCTCCACGCCCTCGCGGCGGCCGCGCCAGACCCGGGTGGGGCCATGGACCGGGGGCTCGGGATGCAGGGTCAGCCGGGCGCGCAGGGCGTCCAACTCCTCGGGGATGGCGCAGAGGATGGCGTACATGGTCCCCAACCTATGGCCTCGCCCCGCCGACGGCCACGGTGGCGCTCGGCCCTAAATCCGCCGCCTCGCTCCGCCAGAGAGGGTCTTCCCCCCACATTTCCCCGACAGGCCGGCGCTGCGTCCTGCGTGGGGGCGGACTGAACACTAGGTGGTGATGATGCTCGAAGCGGGCTTACCCGCGCAG
>JAQGIX010000311.1 GCA_028290925.1 Phenylobacterium sp.
CGAAGGTGGTCCGCTCGTTGGCGACGCGGAACAGGTTCTGGTTGGGGATGACGATCAGGGTGTCGACGTAGCGCTGCAGCTCGCCGATGCCGGCGTCGGCCAGGCGCATCCGGTGGCGGCCCTCGAAATGGAAGGGCTTGGTGACCACGCCCACCGTCAGGATGCCGCGTTCGCGGGCGCACTTGGCGATGATCGGCGCAGCCCCGGTGCCGGTGCCGCCGCCCATGCCGGCGGTGATGAACACCATGTGGGCGCCGTCGAGATGCTCGCCGATCTCCGGGATGGACTCCTCGGCCGCGCTCATGCCGACCTCGGGATGGGCGCCCGCGCCGAGCCCTTGCGTCACCGTCACGCCCAGCTGGATGCGGCGCTCGGTCTTGGCGAACTGCAGCTGCTGGGCGTCGGTGTTGGCGACGACGAACTCGACCCCCTCGAGCCCTGCCTCGATCATGTTGTTGACGGCGTTGCCGCCGGCGCCGCCGACGCCGAACACGACGATCCGGGGCTTCAATTCCGTCGCCCGGGGGGCTGAAAGTGCGATTGCCATGGAACCCCTGCGTCCTTCCGAATGTCGCTGAGCGCTCCACGGCTCCGCGCGAAACGCCTTTTTAAGGATGGATTTACTAGGCGACTGACATCCTTAATCGAAGGTTAAGCCCATAGCGTGAGTCGCCCCCCGGACGAGGCCGCGGATCGGCGAAAAAAGCGCTTTGTCTCAAGGACTCAGCGGAATCGGCGGGCGCCCCTGCGACGCTCTGTCCGCAGCCTGCAACCGTGCGTTATGGCGGCGGCGATCTTCGCGCAATCCGCGCGGCCGCCGTTGCCAAGCGCGGCGTTTGGAGCTTTGGTTCGCGGAGGGAATGGGAGGCTCGACAATGAAGCTCAAGAGTATGGCTTTCACGATCGGCTTGCTGGCCTGCGCCGGGGCCGCAACGGGAGCCGCGGCCGCACCCCCTCCGCCGGCTCTGATGGCGCCGATCCATCAATTCATCGACGCCATGAACAAGGGTGACATGAAGGCTGCGGGCGCGCCCTACGCCGGGGACGTCAGCATCATCGACGAGCTTCCGCCGTACACCTGGCGCGGGGCCCACGCCTTCCAGGACTGGGTGAACGACTTCGGCGCCGACGCCCAGAAGAACGGCATGACCGAACCTGTCGTCCAGCTCGGCCGGCCGAGCCGCGCCGACATCAACGGGACCCACGGCTATGTGGTCGCGCCCGCCGTGTTCAAGTTCAAGGACCACGGCAAGCCCATGGCGGAGCCCGCGCACATGACCTTCGCGCTCATCAACGACGGCGGCTGGAAGATCAGCAGCTGGGCCTGGACCGGCGGCACGCCGCACGCCGCGGCGGCGGCGGCCGCGCCAGCGAAGGCCAAGCCTTAGAGTCTACAGGTTCTCGCGCAGCCAGGCCGCCGCCTTGGCGACCGGGTTGGCGCGGGGGTCGAGGGGTTCGCGCCGGAGCTTGGCCGAGGTGAGCGCCTTGGTGGAGACCGCTTCGCGCGGGCCGAAGGCGGCGCGGTGCAGGATCCCGGCGGCGGCGGTGAAGGCCGGGCCGGTGGCGGCGTCGGCCAGGTGCGGCACGCGCCGCGGGCGGCCCAGGCGCACGGGCCGGTCGAACACCCGCACGGCCACTTCGCGGACGCCGGCCAACTGGCTTGCGCCGCCGGTCAGCACCAGGCCCGCGCCGGGCTCGATCGGCGCGCCGGAGGCCTTCAGCCGGTCGCGGAGCAGCTCCAGGGTCTCCTCGACGCGGGGGGCGATGATGCCCTTGAGCAGGGACCGCGGCGCGATCACCGGGCCCGCGCCCGGATCGTCGCCGCGGGGCGGGGCCTCGATCATTTCCCGGTCTTCGTTGGCGGACGCGATAGCGGAGCCGTGCAGCGTCTTGATCCGCTCGGCGCCCGCGATGGAGGTGGAAAGCCCGCGGGCGATGTCCTGGGTCACGTGATGGCCGCCGACCGGCACCGTCTCCACGTGGACCAGAGACCCCTGGTTGAACACCGCCGCCGAGGTCGAGCCGCCGCCCATGTCGATGCAGACCGAGCCGAGGTCCATCTCGTCCTCTTCCAGCGCGGCCAGCGCCGAGACGAAGGGGGCGGCGACGACGCCTTCCAGCTGCAGGTGGGCGCGCTCCACGCAGGCGCCCAGGGTGTGGAAGATGGATTCCGCGATCGAGACCACCAGCAGCTCGACGCCCAACGCGCGGCCGAACATGGCGCGAGGGTCCTTCACCCCGCCCTGGCCGTCCACCGACCAGCCGACCGGCAGGATGTGCACGGCCCGGCGGCCGGGCAGCTTGATCTGCGCCAGCGCGTGCTGGATGGCGCGGACCAGGTCGTTGTCGGCGATCGGGCGCGCGCCGATGGAGACCCGGCCGGCCACGCGATGCGAGGTCAGCTGGCCGCCGCCGGTGGCCACGGTGACGGCCTGGACGGAGACGCCGGCCACGGTCTCGGCCCGCTCGACCGCCTGGGCGATGGCGTCGGAGGCCTCGTCCAGGTTGACGATCGCCCCGCCGCGCACGCCGCGCGACTGGACATAGCCGACGCCGGCCGTCGTGAGCGTGCGGTCCGCCCGGCGAACGCCCTCGGGCTTCATGATGAAGCAGGTCACCTTGGAGGCGCCCAGATCGACGGCCGCGACCACCGGCGGGCGCACCAGCGCCGCCTTCAACCCCTCCCGGGCGTCCTTCTTCTCCGGAGGCTTGGGCGCCAGCTTCAACATTCTAAGACCACTCGTCCTTCATTTCACGCGCCGGCTTCCGGGAGCCGTCCGGGCGGGAGCGGCTCGCGCGGCCGCACGGCCACCACGTCGGGATTGCGCAGGTCGATGCGCTCGAAGCCCAGGTCGAGGATGCGCGAGCGCTGGTCGAGCTGCTCGAGCTGCATCAGGGCTTCCTCCTCGCCGACCGCGGGCAGCTGGATCAGCGAGCCGTCCTTGAAGCGCAGGTCCCAGCGCCGGTCGTCGACCCGCACCAGGGCGTCCAGGCGGCCCATCAGCTTCGGGCGCTGGACGAGCAGCGGCAGGATCTTCGGCGCGGCTTCGGCGCCGCCCACGCCCACCACCAGCGGCAGGGCCGCGAAACGGGCCGGATTGGCCTCGGGGATCACCAGGCCGTGGTCGTCGATCACCGCGATCTTGCCGTCGTGCTGCCAGACGGCCAGCTGGCGGCGCTGGGCCACCGAGATCACCAGGGTGTCGGGCAGCAGGCGGATGACGCGGGCGTCCTTCACCCAGCCGACGGCTTCCACGCGCTTGCGCAGGGCGGGAAGGTCGAGGCCCAGCAGCGGCTCGTCCTTGTAGACGCCAGCGGCGCGGATGATGTCCGGCATGGCCATGGCCGAGGCGCCCTCGATCTGCACCGCGCGCAGCCGGAAGCCCGCTTGGCCGAATTTGCCGTCGACGCCGGATTGGACAGCCGCGACCATCCGCTCGCCGCGATGGCCGGTGGCCAGCACCGCGGCGCCGGCCAGGGCCAGCACGCCAGCGGCGGCGATCAGGATGAGCTTGGGGGATGGACCCGGCCCCGGGGCGCCGCGCGCCCTGGCGGACGCAGCCCCCGCCGATTTCGGCCGAGAACGCTGAGCCGGCTTAAGGGGCGTTTTGACCCGAGGTTTCGCTTGGACTCGCGAGCCTCCCCGCACCACCGCGGGCATATGCGTCCTCCGTAATCCAAAGCACCAGGCGATCGAAATCCACACCCTGCTGAGCCGCCTGCTCGGGGACGAGCGAGGTGGGCGTCATGCCGGGCTGAGTGTTCACTTCTAGGAGGACCAGAATGTCCTTAACGTCGTCATAACGGAGGTCGGCGCGGGTAACCCCCCGGCAACCCAGGGCGGCGTGCGCCATCTCCGACAATTGCAACGCTTTTTCAAAGGCATGCGGCGGAATTCGGGCCGGAACCACGTGCTCCGAACCGCCCTCCGCATACTTCGCCTCATAGTCATAAAATCCGATGCGGGGCAGGATCTCGGTGACGGTCATCGCCTTGCCGTCCATGACGCCCACGGCCAGCTCCATCCCGGCGACGTAGGGCTCGATCATCACCTCCTCGCCGTAGCTCCAGGACGGGGCGACGATTTCCTGCGGCGGGCGGTTGGCGCCTTCGAAGACCAGGAACACCCCGACCGAGGAGCCCTCGGCGTTGGGCTTGACCACATAGGGCGGCGCCATGACGTGGTCGCGGGCCGCCTCGAAGCGGTTGTAGAGGCCGCCCCCCGGCACCGCGACGCCGGCCGCCGCCAGCACCGCCTTGGACTTCGCCTTGTCCATGGCCAGCGCCGAGGCCAGCACTCCGGAATGGCTGTAGGGAATGGCGAGCGTCTCCAGCACGCCCTGGACGCAGCCGTCCTCGCCCCAGGCGCCGTGCAGGGCGTTGAAGCAGACGTCGGGCTTCAGCTTGCTGAGCACCTGGGCGAGGTCGCGCCCGGCGTCAACGCGCGACACCTTGGCGCCCAGCCGCTCCAGGGCGTCGGCGCATTCGCGGCCGGAGACCAGGCTCACCTCCCGCTCGGAGGAGAGCCCGCCCAGCAGGACGGCGACGTGATGTCCGGAAAGCGGCGCGGCCATGGGGCGACTCAGGGGTTGCAAATCGGAGGCCTCTGCGGGTGACCGACCGCAAGCGCCCGGTCAAGAGGCGCGCGTGCGCTCACGCCTTGGCCAACGGGAAGTGGGCCTGCATCAGCGCGCGGAGCGCCTCGGGCGGCGTGCGGCGCTTGGTCCCCAGGGCCCAGAGCTCGAACGCCTGCGGCCGCTGCAGCAACACCACGCTGGCGAAGCCCGCATCGCGCAGCGCCTGTTCCAGGGTGCGGCTGGTGAAGCCGGTGCGGTGGGCCATGTAGAGGTTGCCCTTCTCTATCGCCGCCTGGTGCCCGTAGATCATGTCGAGCGGCGAGATCGGTCCGGCCGTGGAGGTGTAGGCGGGCTCGGTCAGCTTGTCGTCGGCCACCAACGCCGCCACCGAGCGCAGGTCCGGGCAGGTGATGACGACGAACCCGTCGGGCCGCAGCACCCGCTGGAACTCCGCCAGGGCCACGGGCACGTCGAACGGATAGAGGTGCTCGATATTGTGGCTGGAGAACACCGCGTCCACCGCGCCGTCCGGCACCGCGGCCATGTCGGTCATGGTCCCGATGATGTCGGGTTGCACCGAGGCGTCGATGTCCAGGCGCAGCTCCCGCCAGTCCGGGGTGTTGAAGCCCTTGGTGGTCTGGCCCTTGCGCTTGCGGCCGCAGCCGACGTGCAGGAAGACCCCCATCAGGCCGGCCGCCCGATCCGCCGGATCTCCCACTCGAGGTCGACGCCGAACTTCGATTTCACGTCGGCCCGGACCGCCTCGCCCAGGCCCTCCAGGTCGGCGGCGCTCGCGTCGCCCGTGTTGATCAGGAAGTTGGCGTGCAGGGCCGAGAACATCGCTCCGCCGCCCTTTCCGTTCACGCTGAAAGCCTTGCCCCGCCAGCCCGCCGCATCGACCAGTTTCCAGGAAGACTGGCCGGACGGGTTCTTGAACGTCGAGCCGCCGGTCTTCTCGCGGATCGGCTGGGTGGCCTCGCGCCGGGCGGTGATTTCGGCCATCCGCGCCTCGATGACGGCGGGGTCGTCGGGCGTCCCCTGGAAGAGCGCGCCGGTGAAGATCAAGGGCTCCGCCGCCGCCCGGGCGGATCTGCGGTAGCTGAAGGCCATCTCGGCGTTGGAGAGGGTGAGCGGCTCGCCGCTGCGCGCCAAGGCGTAGGCCTCCACCAGCACGTCCTTGGTCTCGGTCCCGTAACAGCCGGCGTTCATGACGCAGGCGCCGCCGATCGAGCCCGGCACCCCGCGATAGAACTCCAGGCCCGCGATCCCGGCTCTGCCCGCCTCACGGGCGAGGGTTGCGTCCAGCACCGCGGCGCCGGCGAAGATCCGGGCTTCGCCGCGATCCTTCCCGCTGGGCTCGACCCGGCCGAAACCCCGTCCCAGCCGGACCACCACGCCCTCTACGCCGCCGTCACGGACCAGGGTGTTGGAGCCGACGCCGAGCGGCGTCACCGGCACGCCGGGGTCGAGCCCCTTCAGGAAATTCGCGAGGTCGACCTCGTCCTCGGGCAGGAACAGCACCTCGGCCGGGCCGCCGACCCGGAACCAGGTGAACGGGCCGAGCGGCTCGTCCTTGAGCAGCTTGCCGCGGACCGCCGGCAGCCGGTCGCGCCAGCTCATTCGGCGGCCTTGCCCAGCGCCTGCAGCTGGTCCGGCAGGGCGTAGGCCCAGCTGGTGATGTCGCCCGCGCCAAGCAGGACCACTAGGTCGCCCGGCCGCGCCTCCTGGCGGATCAGCGCCGGCAGGTCGGCGGGCGAGGCCAGCGGGAGGGCGCGGCGATGGCCGTAGCGCCTGAGGCCCTCGACCAGGGCGTCGCGGTCGATGCCGGGGATCGGCGCCTCGCCGGCCGCATAGACATCGGCCACGATCACCACGTCGGCGTCGTTGAAGGCATGGCGGAAGTCGTCGAACAGGTCGCGCAGGCGGCTGTAGCGGTGCGGCTGGACCACCGCGATCACCCGCCCCTGCGTCACCGCGCGCGCCGCCGTCAGCACCGAGCTGATCTCCACCGGGTGGTGGCCGTAGTCGTCGATGATGCGGACGCCGTTGGCGACGCCCGTGGTCGTGAACCTCCGCCTCACCCCGCCAAAGCCGGCCAGGCCCTTGCGGATGTCGTCCGCACTCACGCCGAGCTCGTGGGCGACGGCGATCGCGGCCACGGCGTTCAGAACATTGTGGTGGCCGGGCATCGGCAGCTGCAGGTCATCGATGCGCAACGTGCCGTCCTCGCGGGGCGCGATCACCACGTCGAACCGGGCGCCCTCGGGCCCCATCGAGATGTTCTCGGCGCGGACCTCGGCCTGCGGGTTGACGCCATAGGTGACCAGCCGCCGGTTCTCGACACGCCCGGTCATGGCCTGGACCTCGGGGTGATCGGTGCAGACCGCCGCGAAGCCATAGAAGGGGATGTTCTCCACGAAATCGCGGAACGCCCGCTTCACCGCCTCGAACTCCCCGTAGTGGTCGAGGTGCTCCGGATCGATGTTGGTGACCACCGCCACGGTGGAGCGCAGCTTCAGGAACGAGCCGTCGCTCTCGTCGGCCTCGACCACGATCCAGTCGCCGGTCCCGACCTTCGCATTGGTGCCGTAGGCGTTGATGATGCCGCCGTTGACCACCGTGGGGTCAAGCCCGCCGGCGTCGAGGATACAGGCGATCATCGAGGTGGTGGTGGTCTTGCCGTGCGTGCCGCCCACCGCCACGGAAAACTGCAATCTCATCAGCTCGGCCAGCATCTCGGCGCGGCGGACCAAGGGCAGGCGCCGCTCGCGCGCGGCCGCCATCTCCGGATTGTCGGCCTTCACCGCCGTCGAATAGACCACCGCCGAGGCGCCCTCGATGTGGCCCGCGTCGTGGCCGATGAACACCTTGGCGCCCAGCTTCTCCAGCCGCTCGGTGTTGGCGGACGCCTTGGCGTCGGAGCCCTGCACCGTGTAGCCGATGCGCAGCATGATCTCGGCGATGCCGCTCATGCCGATGCCGCCGATGCCGATGAAGTGCACGGGGCCGATCTTGAAGGGCACGGGGCGTCGGGTCATCTGCTGGTGCTAGCGCAAGCGTGGGCCTTTTTCACCCCATGCGCGGCAATATTACCCTCCGCTCCACGCAAGTAGCTCAGGCGCGGGCGACCACTTGTCCCCTGGCGGTCTTCTCGACCACGTCGGCCAGCCGCTCGGCGGCGTCGGGGATGGCGACCGAGCGCGCCGCGGCGGCCATGCGCGCCAGGCGGGCCGGATTGTTCAGCAGCTTCTCGAGCGCGCCGGAAAGGCTGTCGACGGTGAGCTGGTGCTCGCGGGCGACCTCGGCCCCGCCGACGTCGGCCAGGAGCTTGGCGTTCTGGCCCTGGTCATCGTCGAGGGCGATAGCCAGCGGCACCAGGATCGAGGGCCGGCCGGCTACGGCGAACTCGCAGACCGATCCCGCGCCGGAGCGGCCGATCACCAGATGGGCGGCGGCCAGCCGACCGGCCATGTCGCGGAAGAAGGGCGCGATCTCGGCGTCGACCACGGCGTTGCGGTAGATCCGCCGCGCCGTCTCCATGGATTCCGGCCGTGTCTGCTGCTGGATGACCAGCCGGCGCTTGAGGGGCTCGGACAGCCTGGCCACGGCCTCGGGCACCAGCTCGGACAGCAGCCGCGCACCCTGGCTGCCGCCGGTGACCAGCAGGCGCACGGGCCCGTCCGAGGTCGGCGGCGTGTAGGGCTCGTCGAACAGCGCCCGTATCGGCGGCCGCACCGGATTGCCGACCACCACGGCGCGACCGGCCACCTTGGGGGGCGCCTTGAGCAGGGTCGGGAAGGCGCAGGCGACGGTGGCCACGTGCGGGGCGAGCATGCGGTTGGCCCGGCCCATCACCGCGTTCTGCTCGTGGATCACGGTCGGGCGTTTGTCGAGGATCGCGCCCACCAGGGCCGGCGCCGAGGGATAGCCGCCAAAGCCCACGACGACGTGCGGGCCGATCTCGCGGTAGAGGGCGCGCGCGTGCGTGGCGCCGCGGAATACGGCGAATCCGGCGCGGGCCATGCCGATGGGGTCGCCCGGTCTGTAGGTGGCGGCGGAAAGGCCGATGCGCCGCTCGGCCGGGAAATCGCCGGCCAGGCCCGCCACCCGCTCGTCGGAGGCCAGCACGATCGTCCAGCCGCGGGCGATCAGGGCCTCGGCCAGGGCCTGGGCGGGGAACAGGTGGCCCCCGGTCCCTCCGGCGGCGACGACGGCGAGCTTGCGCATGACCCGGGCCGCCTTAAGCGAACGCGCCGGCCTTGGCGAGGCCTTCGCTGGGGGTGTAGGCGCCGGGCCGCCGGCGGGTAAGCGCCAGCGCCATGCCGAGGGTCAGGCCCATGGCCAGCATGGAGGAGCCGCCATAGGAGATGAACGGCAGGGTCATGCCCTTGGTGGGGATCATGTCGAGGTTCACCGCGATGTTGATGAAGGCCTGCTGGCCGACCAGCACGAAGAGGCCGGCCGCGGCCACCTGCTCGAAGGGGTCCGACAGCTTCATGGCCCGGTAGAGCCCGCGGATCACCACGAAGGCGAACAGCGCGATCAGCAGCAGGGAGAACACCAGGCCGAACTCCTCCGCCCCCACCGAGTAGATGAAGTCGGTGTGCAGGTCGGGGACGTGGCGCTTCATGATCCCCTCGCCGGGGCCGCGCCCGAACAGCCGGCCGGCCGCCTGGGCCATGGCGGCGGCGTCGACCTGGTGGGTGTCGGCGGTGTCGGGCGAGATGAACTTCTCCACCCGGCTATGCACGTGCGGCAGCAGGAAATAGGTCGAGGACAGGCCCGCGGCCGCCACGCCCCCCAGCAGCATCACCCAGGAGAGCGGCACCCCGGCCATCCAGAAGGCGGCCCCGAAGGCCACGGTGATCAGCAC
>JAQGIX010000318.1 GCA_028290925.1 Phenylobacterium sp.
GCGGGCCGGGTGGTCACCCTGAAGCTGCGCACCACCGACTTTCGGATCGTGACGCGGCGCCGCACCGTGGCCGTGGCCACCCAGACCGCCCGGACCCTGTTCGCGGTCGGTCGCGAGCTCCTGGCCAAGGAAGCCACCGGGCGGGTGCGTTGGCGGCTGATCGGCATCGGCGTCGCCGAGCTGGTCGAGGCCGCGACGGCGGAGGCGGATTTCTTCGCCGGCGACGAGCGCCGGGCGCTCGCCGAGGAGCGCATGGTCGACGGGCTGCGCGCCCGATTCGGCGCCGAGGCCGTCACCTCAGGGCGCAGCCTGCGCCTGAAGAGCCGCCGCAAGGATGACTGACCGCAAGGCGTGCGGCGCCCGGGCCGCAATTTGCCGCAGGTGACCGTTATCCAGGCGCCCGTGACGATTAAGCCCTTCCATATGGGAATGTTTTCCATATCTAATTGAGACGGGGCGACGCTTCGTCGGCGCCAGGAGAATCGTTCGATGGCCGAACGTAAACAAGGTGATCAGGCCACCGGCGTTCGAACGGCGGTGGTCACTCAGACCAAGGCCAAGACGCAGAAACCCGCAATGTATAGGGTTTTGCTCTTAAACGACGACTACACGCCTATGGAGTTCGTCGTTTATATTCTTGAGCAGTTCTTCAACAAGTCGCGCGAAGACGCGACTCGCATCATGCTGCTGGTCCATCAACACGGGGTGGGTGTCTGCGGCGTGTATACGTACGAGGTGGCGGAAACAAAAGTCGCGCAGGTCGTTGATACCGCCAGGCGGCACCAACACCCGCTGCAGTGCACCATGGAAAAGGATTAGAGGCTCTTGCCTTCATTCTCACGCCAGCTCGAAGAATCGCTTCACCGCGCCGTCGCCTACGCCAACCAGCGTAAGCACGAGTACGCGACGCTTGAGCACCTGCTGCTCTCCCTCGTCGACGACGAGGACGCGGCCTCGGTGATGCGAGCCTGCGACGTCGACCTGGCCGCGCTTCGAACGACGCTCACCAACTATGTGGACAACGAGCTGCGCTCGCTCGTGGTGGATGACGGCGAGGACGCCAAGCCCACCGCCGGCTTCCAGCGGGTGATCCAGCGCGCCGTGATCCACGTGCAGTCCTCCGGCCGCGAGGAGGTGACCGGCGCGAATGTGCTGGTGGCCATCTTCTCGGAGCGCGAGAGCCACGCCGCCTACTTCCTGCAAGAGCAGGACATGACCCGCTACGACGCGGTGAACTACATCGCCCACGGCATCGCCAAGAAGGCCGGGGCCAGCGAGGCCAAGCCCGTGAAGGGCGCCGAGGACGACGAGAAGCCCACGGTCAAGACCGGCGGCGAGGCGCTCGAGGCCTATTGCGTCAACCTCAACGAGAAGGCCAAGCAGGGCAAGGTCGACCCGCTGATCGGCCGCGCGGTCGAGGTGGAGCGCTGCATCCAGATCCTCTGCCGGCGGACCAAGAACAACCCGCTGCTGGTGGGCGACCCCGGCGTCGGCAAGACCGCCATCGCCGAAGGCCTGGCCCGCAAGATCATCAACCACGAAGTCCCCGAGGTGCTGGCCGGCGCGACCATCTTCTCGCTCGACATGGGCGCGCTGCTGGCCGGCACGCGCTACCGCGGCGACTTCGAGGAGCGGGTGAAGCAGGTCGTCAAGGAGCTGGAGAACCACGCCGACGCGATCCTGTTCATCGACGAGATCCACACGGTGATCGGCGCGGGCGCCACGTCGGGTGGGGCGATGGACGCCTCCAACCTGCTGAAGCCGGCGCTGGCCTCGGGCACCCTGCGGTGCATGGGCTCGACCACCTACAAGGAGTTCCGCCAGCACTTCGAGAAGGACCGGGCGCTGGTCCGCCGCTTCCAGAAGATCGACGTCAACGAGCCGACGGTCGAGGACACGGTGAAGATCCTCAAGGGCCTGAAGTCCTACTACGAGGAATTCCACAAGCTCCGCTACACCAACGACGCCATCCGCGCCGCGGTGGAGCTGTCGGCCAAGTACATCACCGACCGCAAGCTGCCGGACAAGGCCATCGACATCATCGACGAGGCGGGCGCCTCGCAGATGCTGCTGCCGGAGAGCAAGCGGAAGAAGACGATCGGCCTGAAGGAAGTGGAAAGCGTGGTCGCCAAGATCGCCCGCATTCCGCCGAAGTCGGTCTCCAAGTCGGACACCGAGGCGCTCAAGCAGCTGGAAACCGACCTCAAGCGCGCGGTCTACGGCCAGGACGGGGCCATCGAGCAGCTCTCGGCGGCCATGAAAATGGCCCGCGCCGGCCTGCGCGACAACAACAAGCCGATCGGCTGCTACCTGTTCACCGGGCCGACCGGCACCGGCAAGACCGAGACCGCCCGCCAGCTGGCCGGCACGCTCGGCATCGAGCTGCTGCGCTTCGACATGAGCGAATACATGGAGCGCCATACGGTGAGCCGGCTGATCGGCGCGCCCCCCGGCTATGTGGGCTTCGACCAGGGCGGCCTGCTCACCGACGCGGTCGACCAGCACCCGCACGCCGTCGTCCTGCTCGACGAGATCGAGAAGGCGCACCCCGACGTCTACAACATCCTCCTGCAGGTGATGGACAACGGGCAACTGACGGACTCGAACGGCAAGAAGATCGACTTCCGCAACGTGGTCCTGATCATGACCACCAACGCCGGCGCATCCGACGCCCAGCGCAATTCCATCGGCTTCGGCCGCGGGAAGCAGGACGACGAGGCGGAAGAAGCGATCAAGCGGGTGTTCACGCCCGAGTTCCGCAACCGCCTCGACGCGGTGGTGAACTTCCACCCGCTGACCCCGGAGATCATCCGCCAGGTGGTGCTGAAGTTTGTCATGCAGCTGGAGGCCCAGCTGGCCGACCGCCACGTGACCATCGAGGCCACCGACGAAGCCACCGACTGGCTCGCCAAGAACGGCTTCGACGAGCTCTATGGCGCCCGGCCGCTGGCCCGCGTCATCCAGGAGCACATCAAGAAGCCGCTGGCCGACGAGATCCTGTTCGGCCGGCTGGTCAAGGGCGGCCACGTCCAGGTGGTGCTCAGGGACGGCAAGCTGGCCTTCGACATCGAGGGCGGCGAGCGCGAACCCGGCGCCCCGATCATCGAGAACCCTGTCGAGGACGCCGAGGCGGTCGTCGTCGACTGACCGGCTTGGCCCTCATCGGACTGAATGCGAAGGCCCGGGCGCGATCCCGGGCCTTTTGCTTTGGGGGGCGTGTGGGGGGGCAGCGGGCGCGAATGCGAAGGGAGGGACGAAAGTGACTCAACGCGGACCTCGAGAGTGTCCGCTTAGCGGCGTATGGCGGCGGCGCTCAGGGATAGGCGCCGGGGCCCGGCCCGAGATCGATCGGCAGGAAATGGCCCCGAACCCAGCCGCGCACGTAGGCCGCGGCGCGGGCGTAATGCGGATTGGTCTTGGCCGCCGCAGCCAGGTCGCCGTGGACCGCGGCCAGGAAGACCAAGGCGTCCTCACGGCCGTCGATCAGCCGCTCGAGGATCCGGCCGGTGAGCCGGCCAACCGTGCGGTCGGGCAGGTCCATCATCCAGAACTTGACCAGCGTCTCAAGGCCGACGATCTGGTGCGCGTTGCGGTCGGCGTTGGGCCCCCCGAGATACTGGGTGGCCGCCGCGAACAGCCAGTCCGCCCGCGGGTCATCCAGGATGGCGATGGCCACCAGGGTGTCCATGGTCAGGGTGACGTGGCCGTGGCGCAGGGCGGCGAGTTGGCCGACGACCGCAAGAAATTCCGCCATCGGCAAGCCGCCCGCTTCCGTCACCAGGGCTGCGGCGATGTGTAGCCAAGCACCAGGCGGGGCGCCGTTCTGCTCGGCGAGCTGCCGCAGAT
>JAQGIX010000328.1 GCA_028290925.1 Phenylobacterium sp.
GAACACCCACGGCGCCTGGTCGCAGGCCGGCGGGCCGATCCTGGCGCCGGCGAGCAGGTTCTTGAGGTCGGCCGCGCTGACCCCGCCCGCCCCGGCGCTGGAACAGGCCGAGGGGCCCGGCCAGAACTTCCATTCCGCGCCGGCGTGGTAGATGGCGATCCCCGCGCCGGCCAGGAAGACGAGGGCCACGATCCAGTCGCTGAGCTGGCGGAACCGCGCGCCGCCCGGCAGCCGCACCAGGATCATGAAGCCCAGCGCCAGGGTTCCGGCGACCCAATAGACCTCCCGCTGGCGCAGGCACAGCGTGCAGGGCGAATAACCGCCGAAGGTCTGGAAGCCGTGGGCGATGGCCAGCATGATCGCCGAGGCGATCAGGGCGGCGAGCCGCCAGCGGTCGAGGATCGGGGTCAGCGTCATCGTCAGCGATATGAGGGCAAATTCCGGATCAGCCAAAGACCTACAGCGCCACGACGATGGCGACCAGCGCCACCACGGCGAGGGTGGCGTAGAGCGCGATGCGGCGCTCGACCTCCGCCCGGATCGCCGGGCCGAAGTACTTCAGGAGCGTCGCGGTGAGGAAGAAGCGCGCGCCGCGAGTGACGATCGAGGCCCAGACGAAGGTGAACAGGTCGAACCTGGCGAGGCCGGCGGTGATGGTGACCAGCTTGTAGGGGATCGGGGTCAGCCCCTTGATCAGGATGATCCACAGGCCGTAGCGGGCGAACCAGGCCTGGAACTCCTGCTGGCCCTGGGGGTGGCCGAACAGGGCGAGGATCTGGTGGGCGACCGGCGCCAGGAAGACGCCGATCGCATAGCCCAGGAGCCCGCCGATCACCGAGGCGGCGGTGCACAGGGCGGCGTAGGCGAAGGCCCGCTGTGGCCGGGCGAGCACCATCGGCGCCAGCAGGAGATCCGGCGGGATGGGGAAGAAGGAGCTCTCGGCGAAGGAAACGGCTGCGAGGGCGATGGCCGCGTGCCGCGAGGCCGCCAGGCTCATGAGCCAGTCGTAGATTTTGCGGAGCATTGACGATCCGGCGGAGAGGTTGGGGCGTTCAGCTCTAGCATTCGTCGAGCGACGAATGCTGAGTATTTTTGTTTGACCGTTTTCCGCCGCGCGGTGGCGGGCGGCCCGCACGGAAAATGATCGGACAAGGCAGGTGGCGCTTGTCTCGTGGCTATCGTGAACTAGTTTCAGATGATACTAATTCCGTCGAACGGGAGACCAGCCATGAACGTCCAGGCGAAGCCGGAAGGCCGCGACCTCTTCGACAATCCCCTCGGCACCGACGGATTCGAGTTCGTCGAGTTCACCTCGCCGGAACCGGAGCGGCTGAAGGGCCTGTTCGAGCTGATGGGCTTCACCGCGATCGGGAAGCACCGCTCGAAGAACGTGCTGCATTTCCGGCAGGGCGACATCAACTTCATCCTCAACATGGAGCCCGCGGGCCAGCCGGCGGCGTTCCGCGAGGCCCACGGCCCCTCGGCCAACGCCATGGCGTTCCGGGTGAAGGACGCCGCCAAGGCGTTGCGGCTGGCGGTCGAGCGTGGGGCCACGCCGGTGACCGGCCCGGTCGGGCCGATGGAGCTGAACATCCCGGCGATCGAGGGGATCGGCGGCTCGAACCTCTATCTGGTCGACCGCTATGGGGCGCAGGAGATCTACGACGTCGACTTCGTGGAGATCCCCGGGGCCAGGGCCGCCATGGCGGCCAACTCCAAAGGCCTGACCTACCTCGACCACCTGACCCACAACGTCCATCGCGGGCGGATGGCGCACTGGGCCGACTTCTATGAGCGCGTCTTCAACTTCCGGGAGATCCGCTACTTCGACATCGAGGGCGCGCAGACCGGCCTGTTCTCCAAGGCCATGACCAGCCCCTGCGGCAAGATCCGCATCCCGCTGAACGAGAGCCAGGACGACCACTCGCAGATCGAGGAGTTCCTGCGCGAGTACCACGGCGAGGGCATCCAGCACGTGGCGCTGGGGACCGACGACATCTTCGCCTCCGTCGAGTCGATGCGCGAGACGGGCGTGAAATTCCAGGACACGCCGGAGACCTATTACGAGCAGCTGGACGGCCGAGTGCCCGGCCACGGCGAGAACCTGCAGCGGCTGCGGGCGGACAGGATCCTGCTCGACGGCGCGCCCACCGAAGGCCAGGGCCTGCTGCTGCAGATCTTCACGGAGAACATGATCGGTCCGATCTTCTTCGAGCTGATCCAGCGCAAGGGCAACGAGGGGTTCGGCGAGGGCAACTTCAAGGCGCTGTTCGAGTCCATCGAGCTCGACCAGATCCGCCGCGGCGTGCTGCCGGCCAAGGCATAGGCGTCGTCGCATGGCCAGATGGGCGCTGGTGGCGCACGGGGGGGCAGGCGTCATCGAGCGCGACCAGCTGAGGCCGGAGCAGGACAAGGCCTATCGCGAAGCCATGGGCCGGGTGGCCGAGGCCGCCGCCGCGGTGCTGAAGGCTGGCGGCGCGGCGCTCGACGCCATCGAGACGGCGATCCAGAGCCTCGAGGACGACCCGCTGTTCAACGCCGGCCGCGGCGCGGTGTTCACCGCGCAGGGCGACATCGAGCTCGACGCCTCGATCATGGACGGGAGCAACCTGGCGGCCGGCGCCGTGGCGGGCGTGCGGCGGACCCGGCATCCGATCTCGGCGGCGCGCGCCGTCATGGAGCAGTCCCCCCACGTCTTCCTGGGCGGCGAGGGCGCCGACGCCTTCGCCCGCAGCTGCGGACTGGAGCAGGTGGACCCGTCGTTCTTCTTCATCGAGCGGCGGTGGAAGGCGCTGGCCCGCGAGCTGCAACGCCAGGGCCTGCCGATCCCGCCGCGCCCCGCCGGTCCGCCGGCGGCGCTCGATACGCGGGCCGCGCTGGCGCACGACGAAGGCAAGCGCGGGACGGTCGGCGTGGTCGCCCTCGACAGCGACGGGACCGTGGCGGCTGGGACGTCGACAGGCGGCGTCACGGCCAAGCGCTGGGGCCGGGTGGGCGATTCGCCGATCATCGGGGCGGGGACCTACGCCACCAACGCCGCCGGCGCGGTCTCCTGCACCGGCGCGGGCGAGTATTTCATCCGGCTGTCGGTGGCGCGGACCATCTGCGCGCTGGTGGAGATGAAGGGCCTGTCGCTGCAGGCCGCCGCCGACCAGGTGGTGCAGCGCGACCTCACCCGCCTGGGCGGCGAGGGCGGGGTGATCGCGGTCGCGCCGGACGGCCAGATGGCCTGGAGCTTCAACACCTCCGGCATGTACCGGGCGCGCATCGCCGAGGGTGAGGCTATGGTGGTGGGCATCTACAAGGACGATCCGTGATGGCGACGCGCAACTGGCTCCCGATCCGCGGCGCGCAGGGCAAGCACTCCCGCCAGGCGCACGCCGACATGCCGGAGGGCACCTACGAGCGGGAGATCTCCAAGGAGGGCTTCTTCGGCCCGGCCGCCTTCATCCACCACAGGCGCCCGCCCACCGGCTGGACGAAGTTCGAGGGGCCGCTCCGCCCGCGGGCCTTTGACCTGGCCCGGCTGAACGCCGCCGAGCCCAGCCCCTGGGCGGCCGGCAAGGTGCTCCACAACGCCGCCCTCGAAGTGCGGTTCTGGAAGTTGGCTGCGGCCATGCCGGCGCTCGCCCGCAACGCCGACGGCGACCAGCTGCTGTTCATCCACCAAGGCGCGGGCGAGGTCTTCAGCGACTACGGCCGGCTGACCTACCAGGCCGGCGACTACCTCTACCTGCCGCGCGGGACCATGTGGCGGCTGACACCCGCCCAGCCGACCGCGATCCTGATGATCCAGGCGACCAACACCCACTTCGGCCTGCCGGACAAGGGCCTGCTGGGGCCCCACGCCCTGTTCGATCCGGCCATGCTGGAGACCCCGCTGATGGACGAGGCGTTCCGCGCCCACCAGGCGGAAGAGGGCGAGTTCACCGTCGAGATCAAGAAGCGCGGCGAGGTCAGCCGCGTGACCTATCCGTACAATCCGCTGGACGCGGTGGGCTGGCACGGCGACCTGGCCCCGGCGAAGCTCAACGTGAAGGACCTGCGCCCGGTGATGAGCCACCGCTACCACCTGCCGCCGAGCGTCCACACGACCTTCGTCTCGGATCGGTTCGTGGTCTGCACCTTCACGCCGCGGCCTTTCGAGACCGATCCCGGCGCGCTGAAGGTGCCGTTCTTCCACAACAACGACGACTACGACGAGGTGCTGTTCTACCACGCCGGCGACTTCTTCAGCCGGGACAACATCGACGCCGGCATGCTTACTTTTCACCCGAGTGGCTTCACCCACGGGCCGCACCCGAAGGCGCTGAAGAACATGCTCACCCCGGCCAAGCCGGCCACCGACGAATACGCCGTGATGATCGACGCCCGCGATCCGCTGGAGGTTGGCGAGGCCGCCGCGTCGGTGGAGAATGCGGCCTACGTGGACAGCTGGAAGGGCTCATGAACCAGGCCGACGACCTGGCCGACGCCGCCCGCGACGAGATGGAACGGGCCTGCGAGCTGGCCTGGCGCGAGCTCGCCAAGCACACGCCCTGGGGCGACACTTTCGAAGGCTTCACGCCGGAAGGCCGCGCGGTCTGCTTCGAACGCAGCTACCTCTGGGAGGAGCATCCCGGGGGCGACATCCTCGTCGAGGTGCACGTCTATGAGCCGCGGGATTACGAGGCGGGGGTCCGGCTCACCCGCTCGATCAAGCGGGAGACAGTCTGACCTCATGAAGCTCGCATCCTTGAAGGGCGGCCGCGACGGCCGGCTGGTGGTGGTCTCCCGGGACCTCGCCTGGTTCACCGACGCCAGCCATATCGCCGCAACGCTGCAGGCGGCGCTGGACCACTGGGGCCGCTGCGAGCCCGACCTGCGCGGCCTGGCCGAGAGCCTGGAGCTGGGCGCCGTGCCGCGCGAGCGGTTCCACGAGCATTCGGCGGCCAGCCCGCTGCCGCGCGCCTACCAGGGGGCGGACGGCTCGGCTTATGTGAACCACGTGCAGCTGGTCCGGAAGGCGCGCGGCGCGGAGATGCCCGACAGCTTCTGGACCGACCCGCTGATGTACCAGGGCGGCTCCGACGGGTTCCTGGGCCCCCGCGATCCGATCCCGCTGGCCGACGAGGCCTGGGGCTGCGACCTGGAGGGCGAGGTGGCGGTGATCACCGGCGACGTCGCCGCGGGCGTCGATCCGCAGGCCGCGCTGGGGTCGATCCGCCTGATCATGCTGTGCAACGACGTCTCCCTGCGCAACCTGATCCCCAACGAGCTGGCCAAGAGCTTCGGCTTCTTCCAGTCGAAGCCGGCCTCGGCCTTCTCGCCGGTGGCGGTGACGCCCGACGAACTGGAGGGCTGGCGCGACGGCAAGCTGCACGGCGCCCTGCAGGTGGAGGTGAACGGCCAGCCGCTCGGCGCGGCTGACGCCGGGGTCGACATGACCTTCGACTTCGGGACCCTGATCGCCCACGCCGCCAAGACCCGGGCCTTGAGCGCCGGCTCGATCATCGGCTCCGGGACGGTCTCCAACCGCGGCCCGGACGGTGGGCCCGGCCAGCCAATCAGCGCGGGCGGGGTGGGCTACTCCTGCCTGGCCGAGGTGCGGACCATCGAGACGATCCAGGATGGCCAGCCCAAGACGCCGTTCCTCAAGGCCGGCGACGTGGTGCGCATCGAGATGCGCGACGCCAAGCGCAAGTCGATCTTCGGGGCCATCGAGCAGGAGGTGGTCGCCGGATGACCCTTCTTCGCCAAGGCTCCGGAGGGCAGGCCCTGCGAAGCTCCGCCAGGCGCGAAGCAGGGCTGACGCTCGACGCCTACCTGCCCTACCGGCTGTCGGTGGCCTCCAACGCGGTCTCGGGGCTGATCGCGCGGGCCTATCAGGACCGTTTCGGCCTGAGCGTGCCGCAGTGGCGGCTGATCTGCGTGCTGGCGGAAGGCGGCGCGCTGACTCAAGGCCAGCTGGTTTCGAAAACGGTCATGGACAAGGTGATGGTCAGCCGCGCGGCCCAGGGGCTGCTCCGGCGCCATCTGGTGAGCCGCACGGCGCACCACGCCGACGCTCGCAGCCACGTGCTGGCGCTGTCGACGCAGGGGCAGCGGCTCTACGCCGAGATCGCACCGCTGGCGCTGGCCTACGAGCAGGCGCTGATCGCGGGGTTAAGCCCCGATGAGGTGGACGGCCTCAAGCGCCTGCTGTCGCGGCTGCAATCGGCCGCGACGGCGCTGGTGGATTCCGACCCGCCCGCCTGAGTGCGGGCTAGTGGATCATCGCCGGCTCAGGCCGGACGCTCCACCGATGCGACCCTTCGCCGAACGGCAGATGAAAGCCGTAGGTCGCCCGCCGGCGCTCGTCGCGCCAGTTCTCCTCGAAGGAGTGGATAAGGGCTTCCTGCAGATCGTCGGGGATCTGCCGGACGTCGTGGCCCATGGAGCGGGCCACTTGTTCAATCACCAACGCGCGGTGCGCTTCGCCGCCGAGCGCCAGTAGGACCTCACGTACGCGCTTGGCGAGGGTTTGCTTGCCCATCGCCGGCATTTTGCCGGGCAGCGCGTCGGAGGCGTGTTCGAGGTTTTTTCCCATGACAAGGACGACTTTTGCACAAGCTCGTTTAGCGGCCGGTTAAGGCTCAAGGCGAATAGTTGGTTAACGCAGCCGTCAGTTGTGCGGCTCAGCCCAACCCCGAAGCGCGGGCGATCTGGTAGGTCGCGAAGGCCGCCAGATAGGCGAGCGCGGTCATGTAGCCGAAGGCGATCAGCGGCCACTTCCAGGAGTTGGTCTCGCGCTTGATGACGCCGAGCGTCGAGACGCACTGTGGCGCGAAGATGTACCAGGCGAGGAAGGCCAGCCCCGTGGCGATCGACCAGTGGTGGGCGAGCGAGGTGGCGAGAGCGCCGGGCGAGGCCTGGCCGCCCACCGCATAGACGGTGCCCAGCACCGCCACGGCGACCTCGCGGGCGGCGAAGCCGGGGATCAGGGCCACGGTCATCTGCCAGTTGAAGCCGATGGGGGCGAGGCCGGGTTGCAGCCAGTGGCCGATGAGGCCGGCCAAGCTGTAGTTGATCGCCGGATCGGTCGCGCCTCGCGGCGGTCCCGGGAAGTTGGCCAGGAACCAGACCACGATCATCAGCGGCAGGATGATGCGGCCCGCCCGGCTGACGAAGATCTTGCCGCGGATGTAGAGGCTGCGAAGCACGTTCTCCGGATCGGGCAGCTTGTAGGTCGGCAGCTCCATCAGGAAGGGCTCCACCGCGCCGCGCCAGAAGAGCCTGCGGGTGACGAAGGAGACGCCGAGCGCGGAGATGATGCCGGCCGCGTAGAGCCCGAACATCACCAGGCCCTGCAGGTTCATGACGCCCCAGACGCTGCGGTTGGGGATGAAGGCCGAGATGATCAGGGTGTAGACCGGAATCCGCGCCGAGCAGGTCATCAGGGGCGCCACCAGGATGGTGGTCAGCCGGTCGCGCTTATTGTCGATCACCCGTGTCGCCATGATCCCCGGGATCGCGCAGGCGAAGCTCGACAGCAGGGGGATGAAGGCGCGGCCGTGCAGGCCGGCGCCGCCCATGATGCGGTCCATCAGGAAGGCGGCGCGCGCCATGTAGCCGAAGTCTTCCAGCAGGATGATGAACAGGAACAGCACCAGGATCTGCGGTAGGAAGACCAGCACGGAGCCGACGCCGGAGATCAGGCCGTCGGTGAGGAATCCGCGCAGCAGGCTGGGCGGCAGGTTCGAGGCGATCAGGCCGCCCAGCGCCTGGAAGCCGTGGTCGATGGCGTCCTTTGGAAGCTCGGCCCAGGTGAACACCGCCTGGAACATCAGGAACAGCACGCTGAGCAGGATGGCGAGGCCGGCGACCGGGTGCAGCAGCACCGCGTCGATCTTGCCGGTCAGGGTGTCGGGGTGCTCCGGCGGGCGGACATAGGCCTTGAGGATCCGCTGGGCCTCGCGGTGCGCCAGGCGGATCTGGGCGGCGTCGGGCTCGCGCCAGGTGCTGTCGGCCACGAGGGCGCCGGAGCGGGCGAGCGCGTCCACCTGGGCGACCAGGTCCTCGATGCCGCGCTTGCGGGTGGCGACGGTGGTGACGATCGGGCAGTCCAGCTCGCGCGACAGGCCCTCAAGGTCGATCCTGAGGCCCTGGCGCTGGGCGATGTCGTACATGTTGAGGGCCAGCACCATCGGCCGGCCGACCGCCTTCAGCTCGAGGATCAGCCGCAGGACCAGGCGCAGGTTGGTGGCGTCGGCCACGGCGACCAGCACGTCCGGCGCCTGCTCGCCCGCCAGCTTGCCCAGCACCGCGTCGCGGGTGACCACCTCGTCGGGGCTTCGCGCGCGCAGCGAGTAGGTGCCCGGCAGGTCGAGCACCGAGATGGTGCGGCCGTCGGGCGTGGTGAGCTGGCCCTCCTTCCGCTCGACGGTGACGCCGGCGTAGTTGGCGACCTTCTGGCGCGCGCCGGTCAGCGCGTTGAACAGGGCGGTCTTGCCGGAATTGGGATTGCCGACCAGGGCCACGCGGGCCGGCGGCAGCACGGCTTCGCTCATGGGACGTCCAGCAGGACCCAGATGCCCTCGGCGTCGCGGCGGCGCAGCGCGATGCGCATGTCGTCCAGGCGCACGGCGATGGGATCGCGGCGGATCGCGCCCTCGTGCAGGATCTCGATCACCGCGCCTTCGACGAAGCCGAACTCCAGCAGGCGCCGGTGCAACTCATCGACGCCGACGCCGTGGTCGTCGGCGTGGCTCCCGGCGCGGACCTCGGCGATGACGCCGCGCTCGCCGGGGCGGGCCTGGCTCAGGCGCACCAGGCGGCCGTCCGCCGGCTCGTCCATCTGGACGACGGCGTCGCTGCTCATCGGCTCGGCCAGCATGTCGTGCATCGAGCGTCCGGGTTCCTGCACTTGCGAGTGATTATCATCTACGCACTCAACGGCCAAAACACAAGGGCGACAGCGCGCGAGGCGCCGGTTGGAGCCATCGAGCGCTGCAATCCTGAAGGTCGCGTTGACCCGGCGCGGCCCATGACTAGAGTGCCGGCCGCCTGAGAGACCCCTGGTCCTGGGCCCCAGTGGCGAAATGGTAGACGCGGCAGACTCAAAATCTGTTGTCCGCGAGGACGTGTTGGTTCGAGTCCGACCTGGGGCACCAAGGCAAGCCGGCGTTGCGGCAAAGGCGCCGGATTCAAAACCGGCGCACGCCGTCAGGCCCCCCGGTCGCCGGTCGCGATCTGGAATCGCTCCAGCACATTGCGGGTGATCCGCTCAACGAACGGGTCCCGGGCGGCCAGGCCGTGCGCCCATTCGGTCGTGCCGGCATTGAACACTTCACCTTTGC
>JAQGIX010000339.1 GCA_028290925.1 Phenylobacterium sp.
CGCCCATCCGCGCACCGCGGCCCTGCTCACCCAGTACAAGGACTTCGGAGAGGCCAACCGCGCCGCCTACGCCGGCGGGCTGAAGTGGCTCGACCGGGAGCTGGCCGAGCGGCGGTTCGTCGCCGGCGACACCTACTCGATGGCCGACATCTGCGCGCTGAGCACGGTGGACTTCGCCGAGTGGATCGGCCTGCCGATCCCGGACGAGCTGGCCAATGTGAAGGCCTGGCACGCGCGCGTCTCGGCCCGGCCGAGCGCCGCGGCTTAGGCGGCGGGCGGCTCGCGCAGGGCGCTGTAGGCCGACACCCACGGCGCCAGAAGCAGCACGGCGGCCACGGGAAACAGGGCCAGCTGGGCGGCGAGCTGCACGAGGTAGATGCCCGGATGGGTCTTCAGGGCCTCCGGGTCGGTGAGCGTCTCCATCACCGCGCCGAAGCCGACGCTGAAGCTCATGACCAGCATCAGCGCCAAGGCCACCAGCAGCGCCAGGAGAGTCACGACGCAGACCGACAGCACCGCCATGCCGAGCAGCGACCAGACGTGGCCGCGGGTCAGCCGCCAGGAGGCCATGAGGCTGAACCGTCGCTCGGCGAAGGTGGTCACCGCGGCCAGGGAGAAGCGCAGGGCGAGCCAGGCCCCCAGGACGATCACCCCGAGCCAGATGGCGATCGCCGCGCCGGACCCGACGCCGCGCCCGGCCAGCACCAGGGCCGCGCAGACGCCGATCAGCAGGAAGGCGCCGGCCAACATCACCGCCCAGACGCCCAGGATGCGCAGCTCGTCGGCGCCGATCCGCAGGTGCAGGAACCCCGGCTCCTCCGGGCGCAGCATCAGGCGGAACAGGCCGGCCGCCAGGATCGCCTCGGTGAGCGCCGCGCCGAGCGTGGCCACCAGCTCGCCGAGCTGGCCGCTCAGCTCTACGGCGCCGGCGCTGGAGGCGGCGGCGACGCCGAAGGCGATGACCATGGTCAGGATCACCATGGCGACCAGGGCGATGATGTTGAACAGCGACCAGCCGGCCACCACGCGCCAGCGCTCGCCGATCACCCGGAAGCCTTCCAGCGCCGCGTCGCTTGGCGAGAACTCGGTCATCGGACGCCCCCCGGCCCGAGCAGCCTACTCAGTGTAGCCGTGCAGGCTCAGCGGCCCGTCGGGATTATCGTGCAGGTGCCGATAGACCACGGCGCCGGGCGCGGCGATCACCGCGTAGTAGAGCGTGTTGAACAGGCTGCCGACGATCATGTAGGCGATCATCCCCGGGTTCAGGTAGGCGCTGAACGAGGTCTCGTCCGGGTGGAAGATGGCCGAGAGGTCGGTGAGCTGCCCGCCAGTCATCAGCACGATGGCCCCGGCCACCGCCGTGAACAGCACCAGGGCCAGCAGGCCGATCACCACGATGCAGGCGAGCGCCAGCAGATAGGCCCCGAACAGCCGCCAGAAGACGCCGTGGGTCAGAGTCCAGGACTCGCGGATCCGGATGCGGCGCTCGGCGAAGGTGGCGGGCGGGGCGAGCGACAGCCGGACCAGCACGTAGACCAGGACGCCCAGCGAGACGAGCTCGGCGACCGCGCCCACCGAGACCGCCAGTCCGCGGCCGGCGAAGGAGGCGATGGCGATGACGATGGCCGCGCCCATGGTCAGCGCCACGGCCAGCAGGATGGTGAGCACCACGAAGATCAGGGTGAGCCCCATCAGCCGGAGCTCGTCCTTGCCCAGCCGCAGATAGCCGAAGCGGGAATCGCCGTGGCGGAAGATCACCCGGTAGATCGCCGCGGCCATCATGCATTGGAAGGCCAGGCCGAAGACGAACAGCGGCGAGACCGCGACCAGCGCGTCGCCCAGGGTGGCGAGGTCCGGCGTCTCCTCGGCGCGCAGGGTCTCCAGCGCATTGCGCACGTGCGGCGGCATGAGGACGGTGACGAAGGCGCCCAATATGCTCACCAGGAAGGACACGCCGACCCACCAGGCGAAGGCCCGGGGATTCTCCCGCGTGATCCTGAAACCTTCCAGCGCAGCGTCGCTCGGCGAGAACCGATTCATGTCCGTCCCTGGCCGCCCCGCCCTACCGCGTAGAACGAGTCGGCCCCCCCATCGGGTCCGAAATTGAGGGGCCCGACAGGCCGGCGCAAGGCCCCGCTCGCGATGACCTGCAATCGTTGCTAGTTAGCCACGCATGACGAGACCCGTGCATGTGGTGGGCGGCGGCCTGGCCGGCTCCGAGGCGGCCTGGCAACTGGCGGAGGCCGGCGTGCCGGTGGTGCTGCACGAGATGCGGCCGGTGCGCGGCACCGACGCCCACCAGACCGACCGGCTGGCCGAGCTGGTCTGCTCCAACTCCTTCCGCGCCGACGACTGGACCGGCAACGCCGTGGGCCTGCTGCACGCCGAGATGCGCCGCCTGGGCTCGCTGATCCTCAGCGCCGGCGATGCGCACCAGGTGCCGGCCGGCGGGGCGCTGGCCGTGGACCGCGACGGCTTCGCGCAAGCCGTCACCGAACGCCTGGAGGCCCACCCGCTGGTGACCATCGAGCGCGAAGAGATCGCCGGCCTGCCGCCGGCCGAGTGGGACAGCGTGATCGTGGCCACCGGCCCCCTCACCTCGCCCGCCCTGTCAGAGGCGATCCTTCAGCTCACCGGCGAGGGCCAGCTGTCGTTCTTCGACGCCATCGCCCCGATCGCGCACCTCGAATCCATCGACATGGACATCGCCTGGCGCCAGTCGCGCTACGACA
>JAQGIX010000366.1 GCA_028290925.1 Phenylobacterium sp.
GACTGAAAGCGATGGTGGATGCGACAGGGATTGAACCTGTGACCCCCTCGGTGTGAACGAGGTGCTCTCCCGCTGAGCTACGCATCCATCTTCGGGAAGGGATGGGCGTATAGCTTGCCGACTTACGCCCCGCAAGCGCCGAGCAGCCGCGCGCAGGCCGGCGGCAGCTCGTCGAAGTGATCGATCAGCACGTCCGGCGCGAGTTCGCGGGCCGGGATTTCGGTGTAGCCGAAGCTCACCAGGATCAAGGGCGCGCCGGCCGCCCGCGCCGCCCCGGCGTCGGTGGCGGCGTCACCCACCAGGATCGCGCGGTCCATGGTCCCGCCGGCGGCGCGCACCGCGGCCTCGAGGTGCCGCGGATCGGGCTTGATGGCCGGGGTGGCGTCGGCCCCGATCACCGCGTCGAACAGCGGCGTCATCGCCAGCGCGTCCAGCAACGCCAGCGACAGGTCGGTCCGCTTGTTGGTGCAGACGGCGAGCCGCGCGCCCGCGGCCTTCATCACGCCCAGGGCCTCCATCACCCCGGGGAACGGCCGGCTGTGGTCGGCGATGTGGGCGAAGTAGTGGGCGATGAAACGGTTGAAGAGATCGGGGATGCGCTCGGCGTCCAGCGGCGCGTCCGCCGCCTGGAAGCCGCGCTCGATCAGCCAGCGCGCGCCGCGGCCGATGAACGGCCGGGCCTCGGCGATGGCGAGCGGCGCCAAGCCCTCTTCCCGCAAAAGGACGTTCAGCGTGCCCACCAGGTCGGGCGCGGTGTCGACCAGCGTGCCGTCGAGGTCGAGGGCTATGACCGCGCCCGACAGCGCGGCGAGATCAGTGGCCATTCAGATTCCGGCCGCCTGGTCGGGGCGCGCTGCGAGGCGGACGCGGCTGGTCATTGGAATCCCCCGAACGGAAGCCCAACGCTAGCCGCTTCTCGCCCCCGGCCACAAGGCTTGGTAACGGTTGGAATAAAATCGCTGACTCGCTCCGGAGAGACGCCGCCATGACCGCCCGCGCCGCCGTGATCCTCGCCGCCGGCCAGGGCACGCGGATGAAGTCGAAGACCCCCAAGGTGCTGCACAAGGTGGGCGGCCGCACCCTGCTGGACCGGATGATCGACACCGTCCAGGCGTCAGGTTGCCAGCGCATCGTGGTGGTGGTCGGAACCCACAGCCCGGCGGTGCGCGATCTGGTGGCGGCCAGGCTGGGCGAGGCCGCGGTCGCCGTGCAGGAGACGCCGCTCGGCACGGCCCACGCGGTGCTGGCGGCCAAGGACGCCCTGGCCGATTTCGCGGGCGATGTGCTGATCACCTACGCCGACGCCCCCCTGCTGGCGGCTGAGGACCTGGAGCCGCTGTTCAGGCTGCGCGCGCAGGGCGCGGACCTGGCGCTGATGGCCTTCGAGCCGGCTGATCCCCTGCTCTACGGCCGGGTGATCAAGGGCGCCGACGGCCACGTGATCCGCATCGTCGAGGCCCGCGACGCGAGCCCCGAGGAGAAGTCGGTCCGCTGCTGCAACGCCGGCATGATGGTCATGGACCGCGCCGGGCTGTTCGGCTGGCTGGCGCGGGTCGGCAATGACAACGCCAAGAGCGAGTACTACCTGACCGACGTGGTGGGCCTGGCCGTCGGCGATGGCGGTCTGGTCCGCAGCCATACGGCGCCGGAAGCCTCGGTCATGGGCTGCGACACGCCCGTGCAGCTGGCCCAGGCCGAAGCCATCTTCCAGCAGCGCCGGCGGGCCTATTTCCTGGCCGAGGGGGTGGCCATGCTGGCGCCGGACACGGTCCACTTGAGCTGGGACACCCAACTCGCCCCGGGCGCCACCGTCGAGCCCTTCGTCGTCTTCGCGCCCGGCGTGAAGGTCGAGACCGGCGCGGTCATCCGCTCGTTCTCGCACCTGGAGGGCGCGCATGTGGGGGAGGGCGCGCTGATCGGGCCCTATGCGCGCCTGCGGCCGGGCGCCGACATCGGCGAGGGCGCGCACATCGGCAACTTCGTGGAGGTCAAGAAGGTCGCGGTCGGCAAGGGCGCCAAGGCCAACCACCTGGCCTATCTGGGCGACGGCTCGGTGGGCGCGGGCGCCAACATCGGCGCCGGCACGATCTTCTGCAACTACGACGGCTTCGATAAGTGGGACACCCACATTGGCGACGGGGCGTTCGTCGGCTCGAACACCGCGCTGGTGGCGCCGGTGCGGGTGGGCGCGGGCGCCTATACCGGCTCCGGCTCGGTGATCACCCGCGACGTGGCCCCCGACGCGCTCGCCGTCGAGCGCGGCGTGCAGACCGAGAAGCCCGGCTGGGCCGCGCGCTTCCGCAAGCGCAAGCTCGACGCGCGCGCCACCCAGGCGGCGAAGGCCCAAAAGGCCGGCGAGCCGTGAACGACGCCGACGCCCAAAAGCGCGCCGCCGGCGAGGCGGCGGCGGCCCTGGTGGACTCCGGAATGGTGGTGGGCCTGGGCACCGGCTCGACGGCGGCTTGGTTCGTGAAAGCCGTGGCGGCGCGCGGGCTCGACATCACCTGCGTCGCGACCTCGGCGGCCACCGCCGACCTTGCCCGCGACCTCGGCCTGAAGCTCGCCGACCTGGGCGAGGTCCGCGAGATCGATCTCACGGTCGACGGCGCCGACGAGATCGGCCCGGGGCTGTCGCTGATCAAGGGCGGCGGCGGGGCGCTGCTGCGCGAGAAGCTGGTGTGGGAGGCCTCCCGGCGCTGCGTGGTGATCGCCGACGCCGCCAAGCGCGTGCCGGTGCTGGGCCAGTTCCCGTTGCCGGTCGAGGTGGTCGCTTTCGGCCACCCGACCACGGCGCTGCGCATCTGCGACGCGCTCGCGGAGTGCGATCTCGGCGCGGCGGCGCGGCTGCGCAGCCGCGACGGGGCGGTCGTCCGCACCGACAGCGGCAATGTGATCTACGACATCCCATGCGGCCGCATCGAGGATCCGGCGGCGCTCGCCGCGGCTTTGAAGAGCGTCACCGGCGTGGTCGACCATGGCCTGTTCCTGGACCTCGCCGACCTCGCCCTGATCGGCGCGCCCGACGGGGTGGTCAGCCTGGAGCCCTAGGCCCAGCCATGTGGCCGCACCCGATCTTCGTCATCAACCTCAAGAGCAGCCCGGACCGGCGCAGGGCCTGCGCCGAGCAGCTCGGGCGCGTCGGCCTGACGCCGAGCTTCGTCGACGCCGTCGACGGCCGGAAGATGTCGGACGCGGAGATCGCCGCCGTTGTGGACGAAAAAGGCCGGCTGAAGCGGGCGCCCAAGCCGCTCTCCAAGGCCGAGGTCGGCTGCTACCTGTCGCACTGGGCCGTGCTGGAGCGGATCGTCGCCGAGGGGCCGGCCCAGGCCCTGGTGATGGAGGACGATCTCCTGGCCGGCGACGCGCTGCCCGCCGTGCTGGCGGCCATCGCCGGGGAGGTCCTGCCGCCCTACGACATGATCAAGCTTGGCATCAGCGAGCCGCAGACCAAGGCCTTCACTCCGATCATGGCGCTGACCGAAACCTCGACGCTGGTGCGCCATCACAACGTGGTCAATTCCAACCTGGCCTATGTGATCACGCGCGCGGGCGCCGAGCGGTTCATGGCCTATGGGCGGCCGATCCGTTACCCGGTCGACGTCGCCATGAACCGCTCCTGGCGGCACGGCCTCGACATCCTCGGCGTGCGGCCCTGGCCCGTGCTGCCGAACCCGGCCTTCGCCTCGACCATCGGCGCCGACCGCTTCGAGGACCGGGCCGAGGGCGGCGCCGGCCTGCGGCTGGAGCGCCGCGCGCGCAAGGCCTACGACAGCCTCGCCAAGCGCCTGGACATCGGCGCGCGGCTGAAGCGGGACGCCGCCTGGATCAGGGGGCAGGGCGGCTAGGCCCCGGCCGCGCATCGGTCTAGATAGCCGTCAGTTTGCGGCAGGCGGGCTCATCCCCACATCCAAGCGGGGCCGCGGTTCGAGGAGCATCCCTTGGCGAAATACGACTACGACCTGTTCGTGATCGGGGCGGGGTCCGGCGGCGTGCGCGCCGCCCGGCTGGCGGCGCTTTCGGGCGCCACGGTGCTGGTCGCCGAGGAGCACCGCGTCGGCGGCACCTGCGTGGTCCGCGGCTGCGTGCCCAAGAAGCTGATGGTTTACGCCTCGGAGTTCTCCCACAGCTTCCAGACCGCCAAGGGCTTCGGCTGGACGATCGAGAACGCCAGCTTCGACTGGGCCGAGTTCCTGCGGGAAAAGGACAAGGAGATCGCCCGGCTGTCGGGGATCTACGTCCGCAACCTCGAAAACGCCGGCGCCGAGCTGGTGCACGGCAAGGCGCGGATGATCGACGCCCACACCGTGGAAGTCGAAGGCCAAGGCCGCACCACCGCCGGCAAGATCCTGGTCGCCACCGGCGGCCGGCCGTGGATGCCCAAGGCCCTGGCAGGCGTCGATCTCGCCATCAGCTCCAACGAGGCCTTCCATCTGCCGCAGCTGCCCAAGCGCATCGTGATCGCCGGCGGCGGCTATATCGCGGTGGAG
>JAQGIX010000375.1 GCA_028290925.1 Phenylobacterium sp.
TCCGCAGAATTCGCCCAGAAAGCGCCCCGCGTGGTTCCACCCTCAACAGGGCTCGCGGTCAAGAGGTTGCGTGCGCCAGGAAATTGCCGATCCACGCGCCGACCCGGGCGCGGTCATCGGCGCCTGAATAGGAGGCGATCGCGGCGTCCGCCTGCTCATCCGGATAGGGGTCGCCCCGCCGGTGCTCGATCAGCGACATGGCGAAGGCCGGATCGAACTCCGGGTGCGGCTGCAGGGAGATCGCCCGCTGGTCGCGCCAGACCAGGCCGGCGAAGGGCGTGAACTCCGAGGCGATGAGGACCTCGGCGCCCGGCGGCTTCTCGACCACCTGGTCCTGGTGGGAGGCCGGCAGGCGGACGCGCAGCGGGCGCTCGTCCATCCAGGGCTCGGCGGTCATCACCTCGTAGACCTGCTCGCCGACGCCCCAGCCCTTGGGTGACTTGACCACCTGGCCGCCGAACGCCTGGGCCATCAGCTGGTGGCCGAAGCAGACGCCGACCAGGGCCGCCTTGCCCTTCGCCGCCCGCAGGAAGTCCATCGCATCCCCGATCCACGGCAGCGGGTCATAGACGCCGGCCGACGCGCCGGTGATCAGATAGGCGTCGCATTCGCCGGGGCTCGCCGGCAGCTCGCCCTCGTCCGTCGCATAGGTCCGCCAGCTGTAGGCGGCCTCGCCCAGCAGCTCGACGAACATGTCCGGATAGGTCCCGAACCGCGCGATGGCCGGCTTCGGCGGCCGGCCGGTCTTCAGGATCCCGAGCTTCAACTGGCCATCCCTTAGAACGCCATGCCCTGCACCACGGACTTCAGCTTCTCGATGGCCGAGAGCTTGTCGTCGAGGAAGTCGTGGTCGATCCACCAGTCCTCCACCTCGCGCAGCACCTGGCCGACCATCGGCCCCTTGCGCGCCCCGGCGGCGATCACGTCCTCGCCGGTCAGCGGGAAGGTGGGCCGCACCCAGCCCTCGGCCAGCGCGATCATGCCCCGCCACTGCGGCGTCACCGCCGTGCGGCTGGCCGCCGCCCAGGCGAGCTTGGCCCGGTCGCGGAAGGTGTCATGGCCCTCCCGATAGACCGCCCGGCGGATCTCCCGCGGACTCATCCAGCTCTTCAGCACCGGGATGGGCGCGAGCGCGGCGGTGATCCGGTCGCGCTGGGCGTTGGAGAGCCGCAGGGACTCGGCGAAGCGCGCCGCGATCAGCTGGTCATCGGGCAGCAGCGCCGCCAGCCGCAGCACCGGGTCGGTCTCGAACAGCTGGTCGGTCTCGATCGCCACCAGGCCGTTGAACCGCTCGAGGTTGATCGGCTCGGGCAGCACCATCTCCAGCACGCCGCTCTGCAGCATCAGCGCCGTCGCCGCGCGCGGGTCCTCGGCCGCGAACAGCTTCAGGAGCTCCTTGGAGATCCGCTCGGCGGCCAGCGTCGTGACCTGCGCCCTCAGCTTGCCGCAGGCGGCCAGCGCCGCGGCGTCCGGCGCGGTCTGGCCGTACCAGGCCTGGAACCGGAAGAACCGCAGGATGCGCAGATAGTCCTCGTGCAGCCGCTGCTCCGGCTCGCCGACGAACACGATGCGCCCGGCCCGGGCGTCGGCCACGCCCTGGCCGGTGGGATCGAAGATCGTCCCGTCGCGGTCGGCGTAGAGGGCGTTCAGGGTGAAGTCCCGCCGCCGGGCGTCCTCGGCCCAGTCGCTGGTGAAGGCCACCACCGCGCGGCGGCCGTCGGTGGCCACGTCGCGGCGCAGGGTGGTGATCTCGAACGGCCGGCCGCCGGAGATGGCGGTCACGGTCCCGTGGTCCACCCCGGTGGGCACGGCGCGCAGGCCCGCGGCCTCCACCGCCCGGGTGGTCTGGTCGGGGGTCAGCACGGTGGCGATGTCGATGTCGTCGACCTCGCGGCCGACCAGGCTGTTGCGCACGCAGCCGCCCACGTAGCGGGCGCAGTCGCCGCCGCCCGCCGCCTCCAGGGCGTCCATCACCGCCCGGGTCTGCGGCGCGGTCATCCACGGCGGTTGTCCGAGGCTGTCGGTCATGGGCGCGCGGCCTTTGCTTTTGGCGGCGCGGGCGCCTCGAAGCGGCCCTTGCTCACCTGGCCCGAGGCGGTGACCTCGCCCGGCACATAGACCTCGCCGCGGTTGTCCCGATGGAAGATGGCGCCGGCCATCAAGGAGCCGCCCACCAGCACCGAGCCGGCCGCGAACAGCCACGGCCAGGGCGTCGAACCCATGGCCCGGCCCGAGCGCCTGGCCCAGGCCCACCAGAGGAGCCAGATCAGGAACGGGACGGCGAACAGCGCGCCGCGGGTGATCAAGAGCCTAAGCAACGGCGGCCCCATAGAGCCGGTCGTAGAGCGCCCTGAGCATACCGGCCGTGGCGCCCCAGATGTACTGGTTCTCGTGGGTCATGGCGTAGAAGCGGCGGACCTCCCCGGTCGGCAGCGCCCGCTCCTGCTGCTCGTAGTTCGAAGGGTCCATCAGGAACCCGAACGGCGTCTCGAAGATGTCGGCCACCTCGTCCGGATTCGGCGTCAGCGTGAAGCCCGGCCGCACGAAGCCCACCACCGGGGTGATCAGATAGCCGGTGCCGGTCCGGTAGGGCGTCGACAGGCCGGCCAGCGACACGAAGCTCGGGTGCAGCCCGATCTCCTCGTGCGCCTCGCGCAGCGCCGTCCGCCAGGGCGTCTCGCCCGGATCGCGCCGCCCGCCCGGGAGGGCCACCTGGCCGGTGTGACGGCGCAGGGTGTCGGCGCGGCGCGTCAGGATCACCGACAGCCCCGCCTCGCGCTCCACCAGGCCGATCAGCACCGAGGCCGGGGTCAGCGGCTCGCTGGGCGCCGGCCAGTGCTCCGGGTTGAGGTCGAAGTCGGAGCGGCCCACGCCATCGACGGCCTCGTGCTCCTCCAGCGGATCGAGGTGGCTGGCGATCCAGTCGCGCAGCTCGTGGGCCGGGGCGTGGGCGTTCATGCCGCCGTCGCCGGACCGAGCTCGAACCAGGCGCCGTGGGATTCCACGCCCAGCCGCCCGTCGCGCTCCACCGCCAGCTCCACCAGCTCGTAGAACACCGGCCGGGCGATCAGCGCCTCCAGGCCGCGCCGCACATGCAGATAGGGCCTGGGCTCGCCCGAGGCGTCCGTCTCGACGCGGATCGCATGATCGGGCCCCGCCTCGACCTCGTCGCCGACATTGGTCACGAAGCGCAGCACGGGCTGGCCGGCCTCGCCCGCCGCCTGGTCCACGCGCACCGCGACGAACGGCGCGTCCTCGACGGTGATCCTCAGCTTCTCGGCCGGGGTCACCAGCCAGATGCCGTCCGGGTCCTTGCGCAGGATCGTCGAGAACAGCCGCACCATGGCCTCCCGGCCGATCGGGGCGCCCTCGTGGCGCCAGCCGCCGTCGCGGCCGATGACGATGTCGATCTCGCCGGAGTGGGCCGGATTCCACAGGTGCACCGGCGGCAGGCCGCGCCCCGGCGCCTGCCCCCCTTTCAAGGATTGGGCCGCCTCAGCCACCCCCTCCAGCTTCGAATTCCCCGCCGTCTCCGCCATGCCGGCAAGGTAGGGGCCTCGGAGGGCGCGGGCTAGGGGCGCTCGATATTCAGACGCTGGCGGGTTCGCGGGCTACAGCGCCCGAACCGGACCGCGCAGATGCTCACCCGCCGGCGAGAAGGCGATGGCCAGCACCCGGCGCGGGTCCACCGGGCTCGGCAGGCTCACATCGGCGGCCCGCGCGGCCGAAAAGCCGAAGCGGGCGAAATAGGGTTCGTCGCCCACCAGCACGATGGCCGCCTCGCCGGCCGCCTTGGCCGCGGCGCAGGCCTGTTCCACCAGCAGGCCGCCCACGCCGCCGCTGCGCTCGCCCACCTCCACCGCGATGGGGCCCAGGAAGACGATCGGCGTCGGCCCGGCCCGCACCCGCCACTGGCGCACCACGCCGACGATCCGGCCGTCGCGCCAGGCGCAGAACGACAGGTCCGGGGCGAACTGAGCGAACTCGCGCACCCGCTCGGAGACCTTGGTGAAACGGCCCGGCCCGAAGGCCCGGTCGATCAGGGCGTCGGCGGCGGCGGCGTCTTGCGGCCGCTGGCCAAGCAGGCTCGGCGCGCCGGGCGCCGGGGACGATTTGAGGCTCATGGATTACAATCTGCGACTGACTGGGGAACGGCGAACGCGGCCGGGCTCTCAGGCGCCGGCCCGCGAGGGCTAGAGGCGGGTCTCACCCGCGCGCAGGGTTCGTCGCAGTCGCATGGTCGGGGGGGGTTCGCTGGCCGCCAACGGGAAGCGGGCAGGTATGGCGCCGGGGGCCCGGCGTCAACGGTGATTGCCGCGCGGGCCGACGCAGGGCAGGGTCGCCTCCGCCCATGGCCGCCACCGACCAGGACATCATCCCCTCCGCCCGCGCGCTCCTCAGGGAGCGCGACTACGTCGCCTTCTGGTGCTCGCGCTGGACCGGCGGCTTCGCGGCCCAGATCCAGAGCGTCGCCATGGGCTGGCAGATGTACGCCATCGCCCGCCAGACCCGCTCGGTGGAGGAAAGCGCCTTCCTGGTGGGCATGATCGGGCTCGCCGCCTTCGCCCCGGTGTTCCTGCTGACCCTGCCGGCCGGCGAGACCGCCGACCGCCACGACCGCAAGACCGTGCTGATGTTCTGCTTCGCCGGCGAGATCCTCACCGTGCTCACCCTGGCCATCGCCACCTGGCGCGGCGTGGCCTCGATCACCCTGCTGCTGGTCGTGGCCGCGGCGTTCGGCGCGGCGCGGGCGTTCTTCGCCCCGGCCAACACCGCCATGGGCCCGATGCTGGTGCCGCGCATCCTGCTGCCGCGCGCCATCGCCTGGAATTCGCTGGCCTGGCAGACCGCCTCGATCGCCGGCCCGGCCGCGGGCGGCCTCCTGGTGGCGCTCTCGCCGACCCACGCCTACGTCGCGACCTTCTTCCTCTACCTGCTGTCGGCGCTGTTCGTGGCGCTGATCCGCAAGCCCACCCAGCCGCAGGTGCAGCCGGGCTCGCGCTGGGCGCTGATGAAGGAGGGCCTGGCCTACGTCTGGCGCCAGAAGATCGTCTTCGGGGCCATCTCGCTCGACCTGTTCGCCGTGCTGCTGGGCGGGGCCACGGCGCTGCTGCCGGTGTTCGCCCGCGACATCCTGCAGGTGGGGGCCCAGGGCTTCGGCATCCTGCGCGCCGGCCCGGCCATCGGGGCCACCGTGGTCGCCCTGTGGCTCGCCGCCCATCCGATCCGCCACAAGGCCGGCGTGGTGATGTTCGCCGGCGTCGCCCTGTTCGGCCTGGCCACCTGCGTCTTCGCCCTGTCCCGCTCGCTGTGGCTGTCGGTGGTGGCCCTGGCCCTGCTGGGCGGGGCCGACATGCTCTCGGTCTATATCCGCCAGACGCTCACCCAGCTGATCACGCCCGATCCCATGCGCGGGCGGGTGGCGGCGGTCTCCTCGGTGTTCGTCGGCGCCTCCAACGAGCTCGGCGAGTTCGAGAGCGGCGTGATGGCGCGCTTCCTGGGCCCGGTGGCCGCGGCCCTGTTCGGCGGGGTGGGCGCGCTGATCGTCACCGGGGTCTGGGCCCGGCTGTTTCCCGCCTTGCGCAAGGCGGATCGGCTCGAATAACTGTCGTCCCTATTGATTAGGGAGATAAGCCGATGGGCGTTTTGGACGGCAAGGTGGTCCTGGTTACAGGCGGCGGCAACGGCATCGGGCGCGACTGCGCGCTGATCGCCGCCCAGGAAGGCGCGAAGGTCCTGGTCAACGACCTGGGCGGGAGCCTGAAGGGCGAGGACGAGGGCTCCGCGGGCCCCGCCGAGGCGGTCGCCCAGGAGATTCGCGCCGCGGGCGGCGAGGCCGCCTCCAACTCCGAGAGCGTCACCAACTACAAGGCCGTGCAGGGCATGGTCGAGCAGGCCATGGACACCTTCGGCGGCCTGCACGCGGTGATCAATCCGGCCGGCATCCTGCGCGATACGATGTTCCACAAGATGAGCGAGGAGGACTGGGACCGCGTCATCGACGTCCACATGCGCGGCTCGTTCAACGTCTGCCGCGCCACCATCGAGCATTTCCGCAACCAGAACGACGGCGCCTACATGCTCTACACCTCCACCTCGGGGCTGTTCGGCAACGTCGGCCAGGCCAACTACGGCGCGGCCAAGATGGGGATCGCCGGCCTGTCGCGGATCATCGCCATGGAGGGCGCCCGCAACAACGTCCGCTCCAACTGCATCGCCCCGGTCGCCTGGACGCGGATGACCCAGTCGGTGCCGATCAAGGACGAGGCCGCCGCCGCGCGCCGCCAGGTGATGGCCGAGAAGATCCGCGCCGATCAGCCGGCCCGGTTCTCCGTGGCCCTGGTCTCCCCGGCGGCCGCCAGCGTCTCCGGCCAGATCTTCGGCGTCTCGGGCGAGAACATCATCCTCTACTCCCAGCCCCGGCCCATCGAGACCTGCTCGAAGCCCGAGGGCGAGGCCTGGACGGTGGACTCCATCCTCAAGGAAGCGGTGCCGAAGATGGCCCCGAAGTTCTTCGACCTGAACCGCGCGCCCATGGCCGGCTCGCAGCCGACCCAACCGCAGAAGCAGCCGGCTTGATTCCCCTCGCTTAGCGGGGCGGGGCGACTCGACGACGTCGAGCGGGGTGGGGAATCCAGGGTCAGGCGCCGAGCTTGATCGGGACCTCCCCACCCGTCTCGCGCCTGCGGCGCGATCCACCCTTTCCATGACGGGCGGAATGGCCTTTTCCTTGCTCGTCCGGCCGCCTTCACGCGTTGGGGTCGTGCTAGACGAGGCGCAGCCCTCGGGCGCCATGGGGAGATCGCATTGGACATCAAGGAGCTGAGGCATCAGGTGCGCCGCGACGAGGCGCGGCTGCTGCACGAGCTGCGGACGCTGCGCCGCACCCAGCGCGAGCCCGCGCCGGCCGGCAAGCACGCCCAGCTCACCCTCGGACAGCGGGTCGCCGACACCGTCGCCGCCACCATGGGGTCCTGGCGGTTCATCATCATCCAGAGCGCCTTGCTGGCCGCCTGGGTGGCGCTGAACGTCACCGCCTTCGTGCGCCACTGGGACCCCTACCCGTTCATCCTGCTCAACCTGGCGCTCTCCTTCCAGGCGGCCTACGCGGCGCCTTTCATCATGATGAGCCAGAACCGCCAGCAGGACATCGACCGCAAGGAGGCGGAGAGCGACTACAAGATCAACGTCAAGGCGGAGCTGGAGATCGAGCTGCTGCACGAGAAGATCGACGACCTGCGCGCCAAGGAGGTGCTGGCCCTCACCGAGGCGGTCCGCAACCTGACGCAGTTGCTGGAGAAGGCGCAGAGCAAGCCCGGGGCGGCGGTGTGAGCCTGGGCGACCCCGGCCAGGCCGGCGGGCCGCCGAACCTTCCGGCGCACATCGAGGAGACGCGCGCCGCGATCGGCCGGCTCCACGAGCAGCACCGCCAGGGCGCGACGCCGCTGCAGAAGACCGTGGCCAGCGTCGCCGGCTTCATCGGCCGCCCGCGGTTCGCCGGGCTGATCGCGCTGCTCATCGTGGTCTGGGTCGCGGCCAACCTGGCGGCGCGCACCTTCGGCCTGCGCCCGATCGACAAGCCGCCGTTCGGCTGGCTGCAGATCGCCCTGGCCGTGCTGGCGCTGTTCGTCACGGTGTTCATCCTGATCAGCCAGCGGCGCGACGACCAGCTCAGCGAGCTGCGCGAACAGCTGACCCTCGAGCTCGCCATGCTGGCCGACCAGAAGGGCGCCAAGATCATCGCCCTGCTGGAGGAGCTGCGCCGCGACCTGCCCAACGTGCACGACCGCCTGGACGCCGTCGCCGAAGAGCTCGCCCAGCCGGCCGATCCGGAGGCGGTCCTCGACGCGCTCAAGGAAAACCAGACCGAACTGACCCCGCCGGCCGACACGCCCAAGGCGGACTGAGCCTCACCCGACCCACTGGAACACCTCGTCCAGCCGCACCCCGAACACCTGGGCGATGCGGAAGGCGGCCTCCAGCGAGGGCGAATACTTGCCGGCTTCGATGGCGGCGACCGTCTGGCGGGTCATGCCGATCCGCTGGGCCAGCTCGGCTTGGGTCATCTCGCCCGCCTCGAAGCGCAGGCGGCGGATCTGGTTGGCGATCGGGACGGCCAAGGCGCTTCAGAAGCCCCGGCGGAACATGACGATCTGCGCGACCGCCACGGCCAGGCCCGCGACCACCACGTCCAGCAGCGCGAAGTTCAGCAGGTCCGGGACCGGATGGCCGAAGTGTCCGGGCAGCCCCAGGGCCAGCACCAGCGCCACCAGCACATAGTAGCCGACGGTGTGCGAGCGCGACTGGATCAGCCGCTCGCGCTCGTCGCGGGGCGAGCGGCCGTCGCGCGGCGTCATCCGGGCCGCAATGGCGTGCAGCCCGGCCTGCAGCGCCACGAAGGCCACCACGCAGGCCAGCAGCAGGTGCACCGTGGCGAACCCGCGCGCCGGGACCACGCCCGTCACGATCAGGCCGAAATAGGCGCCGAAGCAGACCAGCACTGAGACCAGCGCGATCCAGGCCGACTTCTCGCGGAACGACATGGCCCCTCCCGGTGGAAAAACAGCTCGACTGAATGTAAAAGATCTTTTACATCATGTCCGTCTTTCTTGTCATGCGATAGCAGCCCGCCGCGCCGGCCACAACCGCGTTTCGGAGACCTGGAAGACGTGCCGCAACCGAAGGAGACTTCCGTGACCCAATCGATCATCGGCCGCGCCGCCGCCGGCCTCATGGCGCTGCTGCTCGGCGCCGCGACCTCCGCCGCCGCCCCCGAGCCCGCGGCCAAGGCGCCGACCACCGTCAATATGCAGGGCGACGAGCAGTCCTGGATCAACGACCCGCACATGCACGCCTTCTACGACCTCACCGTCGCGGCCTTCGCCGCTGGGCCGGCGAAGGTCGACCAGGCCGCCTTCCAGACGAAATCCTTCGCGCTGTTCGCCGCCTTCGGGGCTTCGCGCGGCGTCAAGCCGGAAGCCATGGTCGACCACCTGAAGCTGATCCCCGGCCAGGTGGTGCAGATCGCCAAGGACGATCCCGACGTCCTGAAGAGCTACCCCAACTTCGTCGCCGCGGTGTTCGGACCGCAGTGAGGCCAGGCGGCGCCGGCGCTCACTCCGAGGCGGCGGCGACCGCCTCCGGAGGCACGACATACTTGTGATAGGCGGCGACGAACGCCTCGGTGTGCGCGGGCTCGCTCAGCTGGCCCGCCGCACAGGTGTCGCACGGCGAGCGCTTCTGCTGATCGCCAACCAGTTCCCGGCGCCACGCCGCGGCCGGCGCGCTGGTGAAAGCCTGGAATATCGACTCGTAGTCGCGGACGTTGCCGTAGATGTACGGCTTATGCTCCGGCCGGTCGCTTCGGATGTGGCAGCACGGCGCGATCAGGCCGTTGAAGCCGATCACGAAATGCGCGAACGGGAAGTAGCAGGGCGCCGACCGCTTGGTCGCGGTCGCGATGTCGTCGATCAGGCCGCCCCGGTCGGTGCCGTGCTTGTAGAAATTGATCCCGCGGACTTCGATCTCCATCGTGCGATGGGGCGCCGTGGCGAACGCGAATTCGCCCGACCGGATGCTCACCAGCTTGGCGGCGATCCCCATCCTGACCGAGATTTCGGTGATGCGATTGATCACATAGAGGTCGGTGTACTCATCGCCGCGCTTCAGATGGACCGAGATATGCAGATAGTTGAGGCCGGCCTCGGCCAGCTCATCGATGAACGCCGGCTCTAGGTAGTCCCCGTTCGAAAAGATCATGATCCGGGCGCCCGGCAGTCGGGCGCGCGCCTCACGGATGCGGTCCAGGATGCTCCGGTCAGCCAGCGGCTCATTGTAGTAATTGAGGACCAGGGATTCCTTGTAGCCAATCTCCTCGAGGCCGCCGATGATCTTCTCCCAGATATCCGGCGGCATGAACTGGTTGGCGCCCAGGCGGTCGCCCACCACGTTCGGGCAATAGGAGCAGCGCCGGTTGCAATAGGAGTGGGTCTCCATCTCGATCCGCTGGACGGTGCTCGCAAAGAGCTCACGGGCCGCCGCTCGGTCTTAGATCTCCGAGTACATTACCGGTCCGATATGCATGCAGACACCCCAGGGCCGCCGCCGGCCGCGACAGCATCTCTGGGTAGCACGCGCGGATTTCCAAGACCAAGCAGGGCCTTATTGGCCGCACGCGACAAATGGCGCCGCCGCTACAGCCGGTGCCGCTTCACCCACTCCTCGCGGGTCAGCTCCCAATAGACCGAGGGCCGCACCGTCCCGTCGGGACGCACCACCTCGCGCTCGCCCATGCGGCGGAAGCCGGCGGCGTCGATGCCCTTCTGCGAGCGGACATTGTCCAGCGCCGCGGTCAGGCAGATCAGCCGCACGCCCAGCGTCTCGAACATCCAGGCGAAGCTGCGCGCCATGCCGACCCCGCCTTGCCCCTGGCCCTGCAGGTCGGCGCGGATAGCGCCGGCCAGCTCGGCGGCCGAGCGCTCCGGCCAGACGGCGATGTGCGAATAGCCGGCGACCTTGCCGCGCGCGTCGAGGGTGACGAACAGCAGCCCCTCGCCGGCCAGCCGCTCGGCCTGGCGCTCGGCCACCCAGCGGGTGACGCTCTCCGGCGTGATCGGCCGGGGCAGGTCGTAGATCGGTCCGGAGACCTCCTCGTCGGCGAGCAGCTCCACCAGGCCCGGCACGTGGCTGAGGTCGGCCAGCGCGCGGCCCGGGCCCAGGCTCTTGGGATCGGCGCTTCGCACCGCCTCGCGGATGGCCTCGGCCTCTTCCTCGGTGGCGTGCAGCACGGTTTTGGGCGGGTTGCTCATTCGGCGGCGAGCCTCTCAAGCGCCTCCCCAGTCAAGCGCCGGGTGGTCCAATCGTCCAGCGCCGAGGCGCCCAGGCTATCGTAGAAGGCGATCGACGGCGCATTCCAGTCGAGCACCGCCCATTCCAGCCGCGCCAGCCCCTGCTCCACGCAGCGCTGCGCCAGGCCCTTCAGCAGCGCCTTGCCGGCCCCGCCGCCGCGCGCCTCCGGCTTGACGAACAGGTCCTCCAGCCAGATCCCGTGCCGGCCACGGAACGTCGAGTAGTTGTAGAACCACAGGGCGAAGCCCACCGGCGCGCCGTGCTGCTCGGCGATGTCGCAGAACACCTTGGGCCGCGGCCCGAACAGGTCGCGCACCACGTCGCCCTCGCTGGCCTCCACCTCGTCCAGCAGCCGCTCGTAGTCGGCCAGCGCGCGGATGAAGCTGAGGATCAGGCCGGCGTCGGCGACGCTCGCCTCGCGGACCGTGAGGCTCATCCTTCGTCGCTCCTGGTGGAGCTTCGCAGGACAGGTCCTGCGTAGCCTTGGCGAAGCGCGATCATGCGTGGGCCGGGGTCCCGCCCGCCAGCGTCACGCCGGGCGGCGGCACGCTGTCCTCGGGCACGAAGAAGTCGGGCATCAGCGGCTCCGTCGGATCGACGCGGTACTGGTCGAAGTCGCGCACGCCCTCGCCGTAGAGGAAGGTGTCGTCGATCAGGAAATTTCCGCTGAAATCCCGCGCCGGCTTGTTGAAGATCGCATGCGCCGCGTCGGCCATGATCTCGGGCTTGCGGCAGCGGCGCATGCCCTGGTCGCCCGACAGCGCGAACTGGATCGCCGCCGTGGCGATCCCGGTGCGCGGCCACAGCGCATTGAACGCCACCCCGTCGGCCTTGAACTCCGCGCTCATCCCCAGCACGCACATGCTCATGCCGAACTTGGCCATGGTGTAGGCCGTGTGGCCGGCGAACCAGCGGGGGTTCATGTCCAGCGGCGGCGAGATCATCAGCACATGCGGATTGGCCGCCGCCTTGAGGTGCGGCAGGCAGGCCTTGGAGGTCAGGAACGAGCCCCGCGCATTGACCTGGTTCATCAGGTCGTAGCGCTTCATCTCGGTCTGCAGCGTGCCCGTGAGCTGGATCGCCGAGGCGTTGTTGACGCAGATGTCGATGCCGCCGAAGCGCTCCACCGCCTGCGCCACGCCGGCCATCACGGACGCTTCGTCGCGAACATCCACGATCAGCGGCAGGGCCTTGCCGCCGGCCGCCTCGATCTCCGCGGCGGCCGTGTAGATGGTGCCCGGCAGCTTCGGATGCGGCTCGGCGGTCTTGGCGGCGATGGCGATATTGGCCCCGTCGCGCGCGGCGCGCAGCGCGATGGCCAGGCCGATGCCGCGGCTGGCGCCGGTGATGAACAGGGTCTTGCCTTGCAGGCTCATGATCTGCCTCCCAATTCCGGACGACGGGGGTTGATGCGGCTCACGCCGGCTCCTTGCGGGCGGCCTTCGAGAAGTCGGGCGCCCGCTTCTCGGCGAAGGCCGCGAAGGCCTCCTTGGCCTCCGGCGTCTTCAGCTGGGCGGTGAAATGGCCGCCCTCCTCCTGGATGCGGGCCAGGTAGCGTTCGGCGTCCCGCATCAGCTGTTTGGTGATCACCACCGCGGACGCCGGCTTGGCGGCGATCGCCTCGGCCGCGGCGCGGGCGCGGACCTGCACCTCGCCGGCCGGCAGGGCCAGGTTGGCGATCCCCCACTCGGCGGCGGTCTTGCCGCTCACCGCCTCGCCCAGCACGAACATCGAGAAGGCCCGCGCATGGCCGATGCGGGCCGGCAGCAGGATCGAGGACGCCGCCTCCGGGACCAGGGCCAGGTTGACGAACGGCGTGGTCAGGAGCGCGTCCTCGGCGATGAACACCAGGTCGCAGTGCAGCAGCATGGTCACGCCGACGCCCACCGCGCGGCCCTGCACGGCGGCCACGATCGGCGTCTTGGCCCGGGCCAGGGCGGTGATCAGCGCGCTGCCGCCGCGTCGCTCGCCCGCCCCCGCTTCGCTCGAACCCGCGCCCTCGCCGCGATTGGCCGCGGCGAAGTCGGCGAGGTCGTTGCCGGCGGTGAACATGTCGCCGTTCGCCTGGATCAGGATGCAGCGGACATCCGGGTCGTCCGGCGCATGGTCGATGGCGTCGCCGAGCGCGGCGTACATCTCCCGCGTCAGGGCGTTCTTCTTCTCCGGCCGGTTCAGGGTGAGCGTCAGCACGCCCCCGGACGTCTCGATCAGCACGTGCTCGGTCATGGCGGCCGGCTCCTCTTGTCAGGCTTACGGCGTAAGGCTTAGGCGGTGGCCTGGTACCAGTCGACGCCCTTTTTGTCGGTGCTGCGCCGGGCCTGGCCGCGGGCGATCAGGCAATTGAGGTGGGCGATGCTCTCGCCGGTCGCCATGCCCAGCACATAGGAATCGATCTTCCGCCGGAACAGCACGTGGAACACGTCCACCGCCCGCTTGGGCTCGGCGATCAGCGTCCGCAGCCGCGCCAGGCCCCGCTCGTGGCCGCCGATCAGGTGGTCGATGCGCGCGTGCAGGCCGTGGAACGGGTCGTTGTGGGCGGGCAGCACCAGCACGTCGTCGGGGATCTTCGTCTTGATCCTGGCCAGCGAGGTCAGCCACTCGGTCAGCGGATCGGCCTCCGGCTCGGTCGGGAACACCGAGACGTTCGACGAGATCCTCGGCAGCACCTGGTCGCCGCTGATCATCAGCTTCAGCTCGGGGCAGTAGAGGCAGGCGTGCTCGGGGCTGTGGCCGGAGCCCACCACCACCCGCCACAGGTGGCCGCCGATCGTCACCTCGTCGCCGTCGCTCAGGCGCTGGAAGCTGTCGGGCAGGGCGTGCAGCGCCCGGCCGAAGCCGCCGAAGCGGGCCCGGTAGGTCTCGATCGCCTCCTCGTCCCAGCCGGCGGCCCGGTAGAAGCTCAGGGCGTCGGCCGGCGCCTCGCGGCCGGTGTCGGCGGCCAGCGAGCGGCACATCAGGAACTCCAGCCGGCTGATCCACAGCCGGCACTGGAACTTGCGCGTCAGCCAGCCGGCCATCCCGATATGGTCCGGGTGCATGTGGGTCACGAACACCCGCGTCGCCGGCTTGCCGGCCAGCGGCCCCGCGAACGCCGCCCGCCAGGCCCCCTGGGTCGCGGCGCCACCCATGCCGGTGTCGACGATCGCCCAGCCCCCCTCTTCATCATTTGGGCCCCC
>JAQGIX010000385.1 GCA_028290925.1 Phenylobacterium sp.
TACAAGCCCTCCCAGGTGAACGTCTCGCCGGGCGGCAAGCCGGTGATCTGGAACGCCATGCTCGCCACCCTCAATCCGGGCGACGAGGTGATCGTGCCGACGCCCTACTGGGTGAGCTACTGGGACATCGTGCTGCTGGCCGGCGGCGAGCCGAAGGCGGTGATGACCACCGCCGAACGGGGCTTCAAGGTCCAGCCCGAGCAGCTCGAGGCGGCGATCACGCCCAGGACCCGCTGGATCATCCTGAACTCGCCGTCCAACCCCTCCGGCGCGGCCTACACCAAGGCCGAGCTGCGGGCGCTGGCCGACGTGCTGATGCGGCACCCGCACGTCTGGATCCTCACCGACGACATGTACGAGCACCTGGTGTTCGACGACTTCGAGTTCTGGACCATCGCCCAGGTGGAGCCGGGGCTCTACGACCGCACCCTGACCATGAACGGCGTCTCCAAGGCCTACGCCATGACCGGCTGGCGGATCGGCTACGCGGCCGGGCCCGAGCCGCTGATCAAGCTGATGGCCAAGGTCATGAGCCAGACGACCTCCAACCCCTCCTCCATCTCGCAATGGGCGGCGGTGGAGGCGCTGAACGGCCCGCAGGACTTCATCAAGCCCAACGCCAGGCTGTTCCAGGAACGGCGCGACCTGGTGGTCTCGATGCTGAACCAGGCCAAGGGCATCCGCTGCCCGACGCCGGAGGGCGCCTTCTACGTCTATCCGTCGGTGGAGGGGCTGATCGGCAAGACCGCCCCGTCCGGCAAGACCATCGGCTCGGACGCGGATTTCGCCGTCGAGCTGCTGGAGACCGAGGGCGTCTCGGTGGTGTTCGGCGCGGCCTTCGGCCTCTCGCCGTTCTTCCGGATCAGCTACGCGACCGCCAACGCCGTGCTGGAAGACGCCTGCACACGCATCCAGCGCTTCTGCGGCGCGGTGAAATAGAAGCGGCGCGCTTCCCTCCCTTAATGGGGAGGGACAGCTCGACGACGTCGAGCAGGGTGGGGAATACCCGATCGAACTCAGAGCTTGACCGTGACTCCCCACCCCGCGCGCCTAGGGCGCGTCGACCCTCCCCATAAAGGGGAGGGAAACTAGTGCTTCTCGCGCCAGCCGTCCTTGGCGGCGTCCTTGCTCAGCGTCAGGCAGACCTTGTCTTCCTCGACGTGGTCCACCCAGCTCATCGGGATCATGTGGTGCTTGAAGCCGGCGCCGAGGTCCATCTTGGCCAGCTCGATCTCCTCGCCCATGACATGGTCGACACGGCCGACGTGGCCGCCGTCGGAGCCCACCACTTCCATGTGCTCGCGGATTTCGGAGGGTTGGATCATGTCGGTTCCTCGTCTCTAGTGGGAGGCTGGGAAACAAGCGGGATCAGGCGGGAGTTGCGGCATGGCCGAGCCGATCAACCTCAACAAGGCGCGCAAGGCCCGCGCCCAGACCGCGGCCAAGACGGCGGCTAAGGCCAACCGCGTGCGCTTCGGCCGCACCAAGGCGGAGCGCTCGGTCAGCAAGCTCGAGGCGGAAAACGCCGCCCGCGCCCTCGATCGGACGAAACGCGAGGACTAGGCCTTGGGAACGGCGCGGTCGCGGGCCTCGGCGGGGATCGAGCCGTAGATCGTGGGCGGCGGCAGCTTCAGCCGGCGGCGGACGACCTCGAGCGGCTCGGCCATCAGCCGCTCGTAGTCCTCGCCCAGCAGCCAGGCGGCCGCCTTGCCGCGGCGATAGCCTTCCCAGATGGCGCCGACGTACGGATAGGTCCTGGCCGAGCGTGCCCGCAGCGCCGCGACCGTGGCGATGAACGCCCAGCCGAGGCCGCGGGTCTGGGCGTAGGAGAACGCCACCAGGCAGGCCTCGCCGAGCCCGTCGCGGCCATAGCCGGTCAGCACGTGCCAGATATCGTGGACGTCGCGGGTGCGGCGGCCGAACCAGGCGTAGGGATGCGGTTCGTCGGCATGGGTCGCCCCCGTGCGACTGACCTCGGCCAGACCCTCGGCCGAGAGCTGCTCCGCGCGCACGAACTGCCGGTAGGCCGCGCCGAGCGAGCCTTCCGGAAGGCTGTCCAGCCAGGCCTGGTCCATCAGCCGCCGGGCGAACTCCCCCCGCTCATAGGCGATGCGGCCGCCCTCGGGCGTGGCCAGCAGCCGGTGATAGCCGCGCGCGGTGGAGGCGCCGTTCAGCGCGCGCATGATCTCGAACACCTGGACGGTGTCTTCCTTGTCCGCCAGCAGGCGGCGCATGGCGCGCAGGGCGTGCAGCCAATCCAGCTTCGGCTTGCCGGGGCGGTAAGCCCTCGCGCTAGGCTGGACGGTATCGACCAAGGCCATGGAGACATCCCGTGCTTGAGCCTATGAAAATGACGCACGCGTCATCTTCTGGCAAGGCGTTGTTCGCCGCGTTTGATTTCCGCGGCCGAAGCGGCGCAGATCACACCTATGCCCGGCTTGCGTAAACGCTCCGTTCTGCTCTCCGGCCACGCGACCTCCATCGCGCTGGAGCCGGAGTTCTGGGCCGTGCTGGACGAGATGGCGCAAGCCCAGGCCCTCAGCCTCGCCGCCGTGGTCGGCCGGATCGACGAGACGCGTGGGGCGAGCGGCCTGGCCTCAGCCTGCCGGTTGGCGGCCCTGGCCTTCGCGAAAAAATCGACCGCGGAAACTTGACATCTCGCCGTTTCCATGTTCTTCTTTTGTTCATGTTTTCGGCTGCCGACATCGCGCGCGAACAGGACGCGGGGCTGAAGCGCCTCTACGAGCGCGGCCTCGAGCTCGCCGAGAGGATGCAAGAGGATGCCATGGCCGCCGCGACCGCCGACGAGCGGGCCCGGCTCGGCGCCGCCTTCCACCGCATCTGCCGCGGCGTCCGCCAGACCGCCGCGCTCAGGGTCAAGCTCGCGGGTGACGCGACGCGCTGTGACCGCG
>JAQGIX010000413.1 GCA_028290925.1 Phenylobacterium sp.
CCGCCGCCGCCGCCGCCGAAGCCACCGCCGAAGCCGCCCGACCGCGGAGGCCGGGAGCCACCGCCGCCGCCGCTGCCGCCGGAGGGGGCCGGTCCGTGGCCGGTGACCACCAGATTGCCCGCCGCCAGCTTGCCGCTGCGCCGGTCTTGTTCCATTTCGAACTCGACCGTGTCGCCTTCGTTGAGGCCGCGGAGGCCTGCCTGCTCGACTGCTGAGACGTGGACGAAGACGTCTGCGCCGCCGTCGTCCGGTTGAATGAATCCAAAGCCTTTAGCGGTGTTGAACCACTTGACCGTGCCGCTCGCCATTCGTGTGCCTAACCGAGATAGAAGTCTTACGCCGCTTTCATCGTTGCCCGCGACGCCCCGGCCGTCAACGCGACGAGCCGTTCTGGCGTTGTAACCGCGAAGATTGCGTCAGGCCAGCCGGACCGTGACAGAACTGGCCAATCGGCTTATCAGCGTCGGCTCTTTTTCCCGGCGGCCAGGACGGCGGACCTTGAAAAGCATTTGTGTTTATTGCGGTTCTTCCGCGGGGAACGATCCGGCGTTCCGCGCCGAGGCGGTGCGCGCGGGAACCTTGATCGCCGAGGCGGGCCTCACCCTGGTCTATGGCGGCGGCCGGGTCGGCCTGATGGGCCAGGTGGCGGACGCCGCGCTGGCCGCCGGCGGCAAGGTGGTGGGCGTCATGCCCGCCGACCTGGTCAGCCAGGAGATCGCCCACACCGGCCTCACCGAACTGGTGGTGGTCAACTCCATGCACGAGCGGAAGTGGAAGATGGCCGAGCTGGGCGACGCGTTCCTCTCGCTGCCCGGCGGGCCCGGCACCTTCGAGGAGTTCATCGAGCAGTGGACCTGGGCCCTGCTGGGCTTCCACGCCAAGCCCTGCGGCTTCGCCAATGTGAACGGCTACTACGAGCTGTGGCGCAAGACCGTGCAGCAGATGGTCGACGCGGGGTTCGTGGCCCAGCAGTACGGCGACATGCTGATCTACGAGCCGACCACGCAGGGCGTGCTCGCCCGGTTCCGCACCTACGCGCCGCCGCCGCCCAAGTGGGGCATCGCGCCGGTGGAACAGCGGTACTAGGTCGTCTTAGATCAGGTCGAGGCCCGGCCTGGCCGCACCGCCGCGCCAGCCCTGCTTGGCCGCCGCGCGGTGCTCGCGGGCGTTGGCGGACTTGCCGAGCTTGGCCTCGGCCTCGGCCAGCACCGCCAGGGCCAGGGGGTCGGCCGGCCAGATCGCCAGCGACGCCTTCGCCTCCCGGGAGGCGTCCGCCGGGCGCCCGGCCTTCAGCTGCGCGGCGGCCAGGCTGCGGCGCACCGGATACCACCAGGGCGGCGGGTCGAAGTTGGTCGCCCAGACGCTCTCCTGCAGCTTGGCGGCCGTGGCGAACGCCTTTGCGGCTTCGTCCGGCTTGCCCTGCAGCATCGCCGCGCGACCCTCCAACACCGATGCGGCGACGGCCAGCATGTTGGGCGAGCCGACCTCCGTGGCCAGCGGCTTCACCGCGCGGATCGCGGCGGCCTCGGCCAGCACGGCGCGGGCGTCGCCGTCGGCCGCGAAAGCCTCGCCGCGCGCGTAGTGGCGCATGATCGCCAGGTAGCCCTGGTCGTTCCCCGCCTCCGGGATCGCCAGCGCCCTTCCCGGGGCGAAGCGGGCGTAGGCCACGTAGCTGCGGCCCAGCGCGGTGGAGCGTCGGTCGGCGGGCGAGCCCGCGGGAAACGCCACCGCGGCGTGGTCGGCGTACTTCAGCGCCAGCCGGCGGTCGCCGGCCATCAGGGCGCCGGCGATCCCGAAGGTGTCGTTGTGCAGGTAGTAGCGCGGCTGGCTGATGGGGCCTTTCAGACCCTCCTGGCCGGTGAACTGCCGGTCGGTCTTCATGGCCGCGGCGTTCAGCACCGCGACCTCCTCGTAGCGGCCGACGCGGAACAGGGTGTGGCCCCCCATGTGCACCAGGTGGCTGGCCCGCGGGGCCAGGCCCGCAAGCCGCTCCGCGTAGGGCAGGGCCAGCGCCGGCGTCCCGGCGAACTCGGTGGCGTGGATGTAGTAGTGGATCGCCGCGGTGTTCTTGGGGTCACGCTTCAGGATCGGCTCCAGGAGCGCCATCGCCGGCTTCACGCCGGAGAAGTCGTTGGCCCGCGCCGGGGTCAGCAGGGCCTCGGCCGCCAGCGCCGGGATGTCGTCGTGGCCGGCGAACCGCGGCGCGAGCCCGGCCATGGCGCGGCCGAAGGTCAGCTCACGGTCGATCGGGCTCTGGCCGGGCCGGTAGCGCGCCTGCAGGAGTGAGATCAGCGCCCGCGTGCGCTCGTCCCTGGCCAGCCCCTGGGCGCGGTCGGCGACGACCAACGCCGCGGCGCTCTCGGCCGGGGTGATGTCGTAGTTGAGCGTCGGCCCCAGCGACAGCGCCTCGCCCCAGGCGCAGAGCGCGCATGTGGGATCGGCCGCGGCGGCGCGCTTGAACGCCACCTTGGCCTCCTCGTGGTAGAAGGCGTGGAAGAGTTGCAGGCCATAGTCGAACCAGGCCTGCGCCTCAGCTTTGTTGGTGTCGGCGGGAAAGCCGCCGCCGCCCACGCCGGTCACAATGGTCAGCCGGCCGGGCCCGGCCGGGGCCTGCGCCTCCGCCGCGCAGATGTAGCCGACGCCCACCGAGGTCGCGTCGCGCCCGGCGAGGCCGGGAACGGCGAGGGTCAGGCTCGCCAGCGCCAAGGCCAGTTTCATCCGATCCTCCTCCCCATGCCGCAGCGGGCACGCTAGCGCGCCGGCCGCCAAAGGTCAGGTGCGATCTCACCGTTACTCTACTGAGGCGAGCTGCCCTTCCATTATTCGCCTCTTAAGGGTTGCGACACAGGTTTCGAATAACCTTGTTCCGATGACGCTCGCGAGACTGACCAATCAGGCTCTGTCGGAGCCAATTAGACTCAAGCGCGACCGCTTCGAGGCGCTGGTGGCCGCACATGAGGCGTTCATCACCGGACGTCCGGGCGGCCGGCGCGCGACGCTCAGCTTCATCATCGCCTCCGGCTTCAACTGCGACCGTCGTGTTCTGAGCGACGCGCGCTTCGACGGCGCCGATTTCAGCGGCGCCAGCTTCGCGGGCGCCGATCTGAGCCGCGCCTCGCTCTACTGCGCCAACCTTTCCCGCTGCGACTTCCGCGGAGCGCGCTTGCAGCGCGCCGATCTGCGCGGCGCGACCTTCGCCGGCGCGAGCCTGGCCGGCGCCAATCTGGACCAGGCGGACATGCGCGCCGCGGTCCTATGGGCCAGCGACGAGGTGCGGGGCCTGCGCTGGGTCGGCGGACGCACGGCCGCCGCGGCCAATCCCGACGACGCCGGCGGCCCGGTGGCCCACGGCGTGGACTTCTCCAACTGCTCCTTGCAGGGCGCGCGGCTGCGCGACGCCAACCTGAAGAACGCCGACTTCACCGGGGCCAACCTGACCAATGCCGAGCTGGTCGGCGCGCGGCTGGAGGGGGTTCGCCTGAAGGGGGCGATCCTGACGGGTGTGGAGGTGGCCAGGCTCACCATCGCGCCTTCAGCGCTCAAGGAGTGCGTGCTGGATCCTTCGCAGGAGGCGCACGCCCGCATCGACCACATCAAGCGCGAGCTCGATCGGGCTCATGACTGGATCACCGGCGGCGGCGCCCCGGCCCACCTGGAAGGCTTCGACCTGCGTCCGGCGAGCGGGGCCTTCGTTGGCCGCTTGCTGGCCGGTCTCCGGGCCAGGGAGACCACCGCGATCGCCGTCGATTTCTCCGGCGCGCAACTGCAGGGCGCCAGCTTCGAGGGCGCCGACCTGCGGGCCGCCAACTTCACCGGCGCGGACCTGCGCGGCGTGTCCTTCGTGGGCGCCAATCTCGCCCACGCGGTCTTCCAGGACGCCCAGTTCGGCGAACTGGAGCTTCGCCCCGGCCTCAGGCTGCCCACCCGTTTCGACGGTGCGATCGTGGTGGGCGCCGCCGGCCTGCCGCCGGAGCCGGAGGCGCCGAGCGCTTAGCGCGCCTCAGCCGAGCTCCAGCCGATAGACCTTGCTCGCCGTGCCGGAGAACAGCGCCGTCTTCTCAGCCGCGGAGGCCCCCTTGGCGATGTGCTTGAAGGCGTTCCACAAGGTCGCGTAGCTGCAGCTGCCCATATCGACGGGGAAGTTGCTCTCGAACATGCAGCGCTCAGGCCCGAAGGCCTCTATGCAGGTCTCGATATAGGGCCGCCATTCCTCGGCGAGCTGGGTCGAGGGGGCCCGCGGTTCGGCCAGGAACGAAGGGAAGTTGCAGAAGGCCATGGCCAGGCCGCCCAGCTTCACCATCACGTTCGGCGATTTCGCCAGCTCGCGGATGTTGTCGCGCCAGACGCCGAAGCGCTCCTCCAGGCGGCCCTGGTAGCTCCCCCGGCCGAGCGGGGTGCCCACATGGTCGAGGACGATGGTGGTCTCGGGAAAGGCCCGCGCCAGGTCGATGAGGTCGGGCAGCTGCGGCTCCAGCAGCCAGGCGTCGAAGGACAGGTCGAGCTCGGCCAGATACTTGAACCCCTGGCGGAACTGGTCCGACAGGTAGAGCCCGGCCTCGACGCGGTTCAGCGGGCCCAGCACCTCCTTGTCGGCCTCGAAGGAGGCTGAGTTGCGGATGCCCCGGAACCGCCCGCCGCCGGCCCGGATATGGGCCTCCAGCACCGGAACCACGCCGTCGCCCAGCAGCAGGTCCGCGCGGCTGACGATCCCGGCGCAGGCGCGGATCGGTCCGTAGGTTCCGCTGGCGCTCATCGCCGCTACGCCGTCCGCGAACTCTGTCTCGCCGACCCCGCGGTATTCCACCGCCCCGTCGGCCTTGTAGAAGGCGCCGCATTCCACGAACACGGTGGCGATGACGTTGTGGCCGCTGCCCGTGTCGGCCAGCAGCTCGTCCAGCAGGTAGCGCCGGGCGTCGCGGATGGCGGTCATGAACGGGTGCTCGGCCGCTTCGCCCGGAGGCTGGCCGGGCGCCGCATAGGTCCGTCGGTCCCACAGGTGGTGGTGCGGATCGACGATCGGCAGCTCGGGGTCGAGGATCGTCTCTGTCGCAGCCTGGCTCATCGCGCCCTCCCGTTATGGTTGGGCTCACCCTAGCGTCGGGGCGATCGGCGGGGCTAGTGGGCGACGGCCCCCTCGGAGGTCGAGGCCGGCGCGGGCTTGGCTTCCGGCGCCGGTTCCGCCGCGGCCACCACCTTGTCCGCGCGGCCGAAGGGCGAGAGCGCCCAGGCGCGCTCGTGGAAATAGAACAGGATGATCTTGGTGAAGGTCTCCACCGAGGCGATGGAGGCGGCGAACACCAGCCGGCCGGTGACGAAATAGCTGATCACGAAGGTGTCGATGCTGCCGAGGATCCGCCAGCTGACGGCCTTCAGGAACGACCGGGAATGGGCTTCGGGCGCGCGCAGGAACATGGCTTTCCCCCAGCATGGTTGCCGGTCTTGATGCCATCATGCCTGAGATTTCGCCCGCGAGTTATTCCCAGCCGGACAATAGGTTTTCTGGCCGGCCTCGCGGACCGCCCCACCGCCTGGTGCGGATACGAAAAAGGGGCCGCAGCGCGACCCCTTGTCCGTCAGCTTAGCTGAACGCGGTGGCTAGTGGTTCGACCACACGCCGCTGCGGGTCTCGCGCCGCGGGCCCTTGAAGCCCGGGCGGGCGGGCTTGGCCGCGCCCTGGCTGCTGGGCCGCGCTTCGCCGCTGCGCGCCGGGCCGCCTTCGTGACGGTGACCGGGCTTGGCGCCGGAGTGGTTGCGGTTGCGCTTGGCCTTATGGTCGGTGCGGTGCGGCTGGGCGGCGCGCTCCGGCTTGCCGGCGACCTCCGGCATGGCGGCCGTGGCGGCCCCCAGCTGGCGGTCGTTGCGGCGGTCGAAGGCGGGGAT
>JAQGIX010000423.1 GCA_028290925.1 Phenylobacterium sp.
TGGGTCTGAAGCTCGATCCCGCCCCCGGCTTCGCCACGTCCACCGAGGCCTTCATGGCGATCGAGGCCGGCGCGAAGCACCTTATGCTGGTCCCCGCGGTCACCTACGGGCCGGCTCACCTGAAACAGCTGAAGGCCGTCCTGCCGGCCGAGGCGGTGGTCTGGGCGGTGGGCGGGGTGGGCGCCGAGGACCTGCCCGCGTGGTGGGCGGCGGGTGCGCGGGCCTTCGGCCTGGGCGGCGAGCTCTACCGCCCCGGGCAATCGGCGGCCGAAACCGCGGAGAAGGCCAAGCGCGTCGTCGAGGCCGTGCGCCGGCTCGACTGAACCGAACGGCAGTCCGGGCAGTTAAGGGGGCCGGACCTTCAGGGATGCTAGAGTGATGAGACAACTTGCCCGCTTCGCGATCTCCGTGCGCGCGGATGATTTCGTGCTCCACCTCGAGGATGAGGCCGGCGAGAAGATCGATTTCGCCGCCAGCCCCGACCAGCTCGACGCGGTGATCGACGCGCTCGACGAGATGCTCACGGAGAACGAGGATCCGTTCTTCGGCGCCCAGCGCAACGGTGCGGTTCTGCAGCGGCCGAGCTGAACTCGGGTTCGCGCGCCTAGCTGACCTGGGCGCCGCCGTGGACCGCCCGGGCCTCCGGCGCGCCCTCCACCAGGGCTTCGATCTCCGCGGTGAACTCCGCCTGGGCGATCATCGCGGCATAGCGGGCGATGGCGTGATCGAGCGTGGGCAGAATCTCGCCGCGCACCGTGCCGAGCGCCGCATAGCCGGGCCGGGCCGCCGACCAGCCCAAGCTCCGCGCCGGGACCCCGCGAACCAGGTCGGCGTCCAGGTCCGCCGCGCGGGCGATGCGCCGCGCGAACTCCGCCCAGGAGACCGCGCCTGCGTTGGCGAGGTGCCGCAGGCCGGTCTCTCCGTCGATGAACAGATCGAGCACCGCCTCCACCAGGTCGGGCACATAGGTCGGCGAGACGACGAGGTCTTCCGCAGCGGCGAACTGCAGGCCGCTGGTCAGCGTCCGCACCACCTGGGCGGCGAGGTTGTGGGGATCGTAAGGCGAGAAGAACGCTGCGGTGCGCACCATCAGCGCCCGACCGCCCGGACGCAGGATCTCGCGCTCCGCCCGGGCCTTGCTCGCGCCATAGATGCTGAGCGGCGCGGGCGGGTCGGTCTCCACGTAAGGGCGGTCCGTCGACCCGTCGAACACCAGGTCGCTGGAAAACCCGGCGAACGGCAGGTCGCGCTCCGCGCAGATCCGCGCCAGCCGAACCGCGCCCTCGGCGTTGGCGGCCACGCAGGCCGCGGCCTCGGCTTCGGCCTCGTCGACCCGCACCCAGCCGGCCGCGTTGATCACGCCCCAGGCCTGGCTCTCGCCAAGCACGCGGCGGATCGCGAACTCGTCGTCCAGCGGCAGCTCGGTCCGGGCGGTCAGCAGGTAGTCGATCCCCCGCCATTCGCAGGCCCGCGCCACGGCCTTGCCGAGCGTCCCGCTAGCGCCGGTGATCAGCAGCGGCCGCGCCGCGGGCGGGTCCGTCCGCCAGGCGCGCTTCGGCTCCGGCGTCTCCACCGTGCGGAACACCGGCCGGAACTCCAGCCGGACGTCGCGGCGCCACCAGCCGGGCCCCTGGGTCGCCGGATGTGGATCGCCCGGAGCCGCGCCGGCCAGCCGCGCGATCTCGCCGGCCAGGGCGGTCGCCCGCGGCGGATCGGACCGCGTATCGAAGGCGCCCACCTCGTAGTGGCCGATGTGCCGGGTCAGCAGGCTGTTCCAGTCGTGGGTTCCCAGCAGCGCCCAGGCGGTGACCGCCTCGATCGCGACGCCGCGTCCGCGCAACCGATGGGCCGTGTTCCAGGCCTCGCGCAGCCAGCGCACCTGCTCCTCGCGGGTGCAGCCGTTGTGGACCTCGGTCACCGCCAGCGGCAGGCGGTAGCGCGCCCAGGCTTCGTCCAGCGCGCCCTCCAGCCCGCCGGGGGCCGGCAGCGCCACCCGCACGGCCTCCACGTCGGCGAAGGCCATGACGTCGTTGCCGCCGATCCGCTCGGGCGGATAGGCGTCGACCTGGTGATCCAGGAAGCGGTCGCTGGTCAGGTAGTGGTTGACGCCGATGACGTCGGGCGGGCAGGGCGCCGCCGCCAGCGCGCGCAGCCGCTCGCCGAGCCCGAAGCCTTCCAGCCGGGCCCACAGCGGATGGTCTGGCGCCACGCGGCCGGCCAGCAGGTCCCAGGTCATCCAGCGCCGGGCGTTGTCGAAGCCGGCCTGATGCGCCAGCGGCCGGGTGGCGTAGGCGCGGCCCAGGTCCTCGGTCTGGATCAGGCGGGCGTCGGGCCGCACGGCGCGGATTTCGCGCATGGCCGCGGCGGTGGCCTCGATCTGGTTGAGCAGCGCCGCCCAGAACAGCGGCTCGTCGGTCAGATGCGGATACCAATGGCCGTAGAGCGCGCTGAACCGGGCGGTGGTCAGCGGCTCGTTGATCGGCGTCCAGTCCTCGATCCAGGGATAGCGCTCGGCCGCGGCGCGGGCGTGGGCCGCGAAGCCCGCGACGAAGCCGTCGTCCACCAGGCTCGTGTACCTTGGCCCGGAGCCGTGATGCAGCAGGCCGGCGATCGGACGCATGCCGAGCTCGCGGATGCGGGTCAGGCGCGCATCGGTCCAGCGCCAGTCCCGTTCCTCGGGGTTCCGCGGCGCCACGCGCTCCCAGAGCACCGGATAGCGGAGCGCCTTCAGGCCGAGGTCGGCGAAGCGGTCGAGATCCTCGATTCGGTGCTCGTGGCCGGACCGGACCGTCTGGTCGTGAAAGGCGCCGCCCACGCGGTTCACGGTTTGCTCGTGGCCGCCCCACAGCTCCAGCTGACGCATCAAACCCTGGCTTTCCCGTCACATCCCAAAGGCTTAAGCCGCCGTCTTCGCGACTTGTTCCAGGCGACCGGCCTTTGAGGGTGGAACCGGGGGACCAGACGTGAATTATGGCCGGCATGGATCGGGGTGTTAGGCCCGCCGTGCTGGTCACCGGCGGCGCAGGCTATATCGGCGCGCACACGGCGAAGGCCCTGCACGAGCAGGGCTATTTTCCCGTGGTGTTCGACGATCTCAGCCTCGGGTTCCGCGAGGCGGCGCGCTGGGGCGCCTTCGTGCAGGGCGATATCCGCGACACCCGCGCCCTGGCCGAGGTCATCGAGGCCCACGCGGTCAAGACCGTCGTCCACTTCGCCGGCCTGATCGAGGTGGGCCGCTCGGTGGCGCGTCCGGACCTGTTCTGGGACATCAATGTGGCCGGCACGATCAGCCTGTTGGCCGCCATGCGCGGGCGCGGGGCGGACCGACTGGTGTTCTCCTCCAGCGCCGCGGTCTATGGCCAGGGCGGTCGCGGTCCGCTGGACCCGATCCCGGAAACCGCGCCCAAGGCGCCGGCCAGCCCCTACGGGGACACCAAGCTCGCCTGCGAGTGGATGATCCAGGCCGAATGCCGGGCCTATGGCTTGAGCGCCGTGGCGCTGCGCTACTTCAACGCCGCCGGGGCCGATCCCTCGGGCGAGATCGGCGAAGCGCACGAGCCGGAGACGCACCTCATCCCGCTGGCCATCGCCGCCGGCCTCGGCCGCGGCCGGCCGCTCACCATCTTCGGGGACGACTTCGACACCCCCGATGGGACCTGCCTGCGCGACTACATCCACGTCAGCGACCTGGCCGAGGCCCACATCGCCGCGCTCAAGGTCGAACTGCCCCCCGGCGCGTTCGAGGCCGTGAATGTTGGCGCGGGCCAGGGTCGCTCGGTGCGGGAGGTCGTGGCGGCGGTCAGCCGCGCCCTGGACCGGCCGGCGCCGCATGTCATCGGCGCGCGCCGCCCCGGCGATCCGCCGAGCCTGGTGGCCGACCCTTCCCATGCCCGGTCGCTCTTGGGCTGGTCGGCCAAGCGTTCGAGTCTCGATCAGATCGTCGCCGACGCCCTGCGCTGGGAAACCAAGCCAACCTATGGCGCCGGATTGCGCGCTGGCCTCGCCGGACACTCGCCCCGAACGCCGGCCTAATAGTCGGCTAGCCGACAAACTTTGGTGCGCTGTCCGTACACCGCCGCTGATCTTTTGATTACTCGGCAAAAACAGCAGATCGGGGGTTCCAGGAAGGAACCTTCCGGGGCTCAGTGAATTATTCGAGCGGGCCTCGTGTGTCGAAAATTTTTCAAGAGGAATGCGCCCTTGGACTCTGAGCAGTTCCCGAGCGCCGATGGCGCTGCTTCATTTGGCATGTCATTCGGGCCACGCTCGCGAGGTCGTCAGACCCTTATCTGCTTTTCGCATCTTCGCTGGAATTTCGTCTTCCAACGTCCTCAGCACCTGATGATCCGCTTCGCCAAGGAGCGCCGGGTGATCGTCTGGGAAGAGCCGGTGTTCGGCGAGCCGGCCCGCACGCCGCGGCTGGACAGCACCGTCTGCGCCGAAAGCGGCGTGGTGGTGCTGACCCCGGTCCTGCCCGACGGCTCCGCCCCGGAGGACCACGCATCCATGCTTCGCGGACTGCTGGACACGGTCGTCGCCGCGATCGAGGGCGACGTGGTGCGCTGGTACTACACGCCGATGATGCTGCCCTTCTCGCGGCACATCGAGGCGATCTGCACGGTCTATGACTGCATGGACGAGTTGGCCAACTTCAAGTTCGCCCCGCCCGAGCTGACCCTGCTGGAACGCGAGCTGATGAATCTCGCCGACGTGGTCTTCACCGGCGGCTACAGCCTTTGGGAAGCCAAGCGCGATCGGCATCCCAACATCCAGCCGTTCCCGTCCAGCGTCGACCGCGCGCATTTCGCCAAGGCCCGCGTGCTGCGCAGCGAGCCGCAGGATCAGGCCGCCTTGCCGTGGCCGAGGCTCGGCTTCTATGGCGTGGTCGACGAGCGGATGGACCTTGGCCTGCTGACCGCGCTCGCTGACGCCCGGCCGCAGTGGTCCATCGTGGTCGTGGGGCCGGTGGTGAAGATCGATCCCGCCGACCTGCCCAGGCGTCCTAACCTGCACTACCTCGGCGGCAAGGAGTACGAGGAGCTGCCGCGTTACCTGGCGGGCTGGGACGTCGCCCTGATGCCGTTCGCCATCAACGAGTCGACCCGCTTCATCAGTCCGACCAAGACGCCGGAATACCTGGCCGGCGGCCGGCCGGTGGTCTCCACGCCGATCGTCGACGTCGCCCGCCACTACGGCGACCTGGAGGCGGTGAAGATCGCCGCCACGCCCGACGAGTTCGTCGCCGCCTGCGACCAGGCGCTGGCGTTGTCGCGCCTCCGCGGCGACTGGCTGAAGGCGGTGGACGCGACGCTGTCGGCGCTGTCCTGGGATGAGACCTTCGCGCGGATGGACCTGGAGATCTCGCGCGCCGCGGCCCGGCGCGGCAGGTCGCCGGCGGCCCAGATCACCTCGTCCCCGACGTCCTCGCCGGTCATCCGGCCGGCCGCGCGGAAGAAGCCGTTCGATTACCTGATCGTCGGCGCCGGCTACGCCGGCTCGGTGCTCGCCGAACGGCTGACCAGCCAGCTCGGCAAGCGAGTGCTGCTGATCGACAAGCGGCCGCACATCGGCGGCAACGCCTACGACGAGAAGGACGCCGCCGGCGTGCTGATCCACAGGTACGGCCCGCACATCTTCCACACCAACGCCGATGAGGTGGCCGGGTACCTCTCGCAGTTCACCCGCTGGCGGCCCTACGAGCACCGCGTACTGGCCTCGGTGCGCGGCGGGCTGCACGTGCCGATCCCGATCAACCGGACGACGCTCAACACCCTCTACGGGCTGGACCTGACGAGCGACGACGAGGCCAAGGCCTATCTGGAGAGCCGCGCCGAGCCGGTGGAAAAGATCCGCAACTCCGCCGACGTGGTGATCTCCGCGGTCGGCCGCGAGCTCTACGAGACCTTCTTCCGGGGCTATACCCGCAAGCAGTGGGGCATGGATCCCTCCGAGCTCGACAAGTCGGTGACCTCGCGGGTGCCCACCCGGACCAACACCGACGATCGCTATTTCACCGACAAGTTCCAGAACATGCCGGCCGACGGCTACACGCGGATGTTCGAGAACATGCTCGATCAGGCCGGGATCACCCTGGAGCTGGGCGTCGACTTCGAGGACGTGCGGGAGGAGGCCGACTACGACCGGCTGATCTTCACCGGCCCGATCGATGAGTACTTCGACTATCGGTACGGCAAGCTGCCCTACCGGAGCCTGGCCTTCCGGCATGACACCCTGGACCAGGAGTGGTTCCAGCCGGTTGGCACCGTGAACTATCCGGACGAATCCACGCCCTACACCCGGATCAGCGAATACAAGCACATGACCGGCCAGACCTGCCGCAAGACCACGGTCACCTATGAGTTCCCGCAGGCTGACGGCGACCCCTACTATCCGGTGCCGCGGCCCGAGAACCAGGCGCTCTACAAGCGCTACGAGGCGCTCGCGCTGGAGACGCCGGGAGTGCAGTTCGTCGGCCGCCTCGCCACCTACCGCTACTACAACATGGACCAGGTCGTCGGGCAGGCGCTGGCGACCTTCCGCCGAATCGCCGAGCGCGAGGGCCGGGCTGTCATGGCCGCGCAGACCGCCGGGCGGGCCGTGGCCGCCAGCTGATCGTCCTCAAGGCTTTGGGCGCGGCTCCTGGTGGAACCGCGCCGCGGGCGCGCCCTGCGCTTGCATTCGGCCCCGCAATGCTCAAGGTTCCGCGCCTCTAGGGGAACGGTCCATGACGCAAACCGGCGCCGAACGGGCGAAGGACGTAGCCCGCAATCTGGTCGAGCTGCTGACGGCCTACGAGGAAGAGTTGATGGGGCTCGAGCGCGATACCCCGGCCGTGGGACCGCTGCGCCGCGCCGTGGGCATGGCCATCGCCGAGGCCTGCTACTGCATATCCGACGAGCCCGTGGACCAGGCCGCGCGCTGGACGCCCCCGGCCAGCGGCCGGATGGATTGACCGTGGGCCGCAGGTCCGAACTCCTGGCCGATCCGGTCGACATCGCCGTCGGCGCCCGCATCCGGCTGTTCCGCAAGATGCGCGGCCTCTCGCAGCAGGCGCTGGCCGACGCCGCGGGCGTCACCTTCCAGCAGATCCAGAAGTACGAGCGCGGAGCCAATCGGGTCAGCGCCTCCATGCTGGCGCGGATCGCCGGCACGCTGCGGGCGCCGGTCTCCGAACTGTTCGGCGAGGCCTCCACGGGCATGAGCGCCATCGACGAAGTGGCCGCGCTGCTCGCACAGCCAGGCGCTATCGAGCTGCTTCGGGCCTATGCCGACCTGCCGCGCGGGCCTGCGCGCGCGGCGCTGGTGGATTTCGTGCGCAGCCTGAGGAGCGCCCCCGCGCTGCCGGCCGAAGAGCAGTGAGCCGCCTCAGGCCGGGACGTTGAGCGCCTTCAGCGCCCGGTCCTTGATCGCCTTGTAGTCGACCTTGCCGTTGGGGGCCCGGCCGATGCTGTCGACCACCACCAGTTCGCGCGGCGCCTTGTAGCCGGCCAAGTTGGCGCGGACGTGCTCCGAGAGCTCGGCCAGCGTCAGGTCCGCCTCGCCGTCCGGTTCCACCACGGCGCAGATCCGTTCCCCGAAGCGGGCGTCGGGGACGCCGACGACCACGGCGTCGCGCACGCCGGGATGGGTCTTCAGCGCCTCTTCGACCTCCTCGGGGAAGACCTTCTCGCCGCCGGTGTTGATGCAGACCGAGCCGCGGCCGAGCAGCTTCAGGGTCCCGTCGGCGTTCACCTCGGCCCAGTCGCCGGGCACGCTCCAGCGCTGGCCTTCCAGGGTCTTGAAGGTCTTATCCGTCTTCTCGGCGTCCTTGTAGTAGCCCAGGGGCAGGAAGCCGGTGACCGCCACCATGCCGCGCTCACCTGACCCGGGCGCGATCCGCCGGCCGGCCTCGGAGAACACGGCGCAGTTGGGCCCCAGGGCGAAGGCGGCCGTGGCGGCCTCTGCGCCGGGCGCGGAGGCCGACATGCCCATGCCCACGGCCTCCGAAGAGCCGAAGCTGTCCATGATCACGGCGTTTGTGCAGTAGCTCAGCAGGCCGCGCTTGTTCTCCTGGCTCCACATGGAGCCCGACGAGCTCATCGCCTTGACCGACGAGAGGTCCCAGCGGCCCGGGTTGGCCTCCAGCGCCTCCAGCATCGGCGTCGAGAACGCCAGGCCCACGATGACGATGCCGGTCGCCTGCAGGCGCTCGGCCTCGTTCCACAGCTCGATGGGGTTGAACTTGCGCGAGGGCAGGGCGGCGACCGTCCCGCCCGCGTTGAGGGTGATGAAGGATGAGAACTGGCCGGTGCCGTGCATCTGCGGGCAGGCCACGAGGCTGATTGGCCGCAGGTGCTCGGGCGAGCCGATGCGGGCGACCAGCTCCTCGATGGAGGTCGCCGGCGGAATGCCGAGCGCCGCATTGCCGCCGGCCCCGATCACGTTGAACAGGTCGTCCTGGCGCCACATGACGCCCTTGGGCATGCCCGTGGTGCCGCCGGTGTAGAGCAGCAGCAGGTCGTCCGGCGAGCGGCCCCAGGGCGCCTTGACCGGACGCTCGGCCGGGACGTCGGCCACGATCGCGTCGTAGTCGCGCGCCCAGGCCGGCGCCGCGTGGCCCGGCTCCGCCACGGCGATCCAGGCCTTCACCTTCGGCAGGCGCGCCCTGATCGCCTCCAGGGTCTCGGCGAAGCCCGCATGGAACACCACCGCCTCAGCGTCGGCGTTGTCGAACAGGTAGATCAGCTCCTCGGGCCCATAGCGGTAGTTGGTGTTGACCGGCGCGAAGCCGGCCTTGAACGCCGCGTAGTAGGTCTCGAGGTATTCGGTCCCGTTGTAGAGGTAGGCGGCGACCTTCGCCTGGTGTCCCAGGCCGGCGGCGATCAGATGGGCCGCGAGCGCATCGGCGCGGGCGTCGAACTGGCCCCAGGTGACCACCCGCTCGCCCTGCACGTTGGCCGGCCGGCCGGGCTGGCTCGCCGCGATGGCTTCCCAGACGTCGGCGAAGGTCCAAGCCGTCATCACCGTCTCCCCACGTTATTGCTCTTTGAGAGGAGTTGGCGATGTGGGCGCAACGGAAGTCAACAGCCTCGACATCGGCGGCGAGCCTGCCCCGCGGCCAACGGGAACGCCGCCGCGCGCCTCCGGGTTGGTCTGCCGAAGCCGCATCGCCGGCCCGCAGACCCCGTGAGAGGCCATGGCCACGCAGATCTACACCGACGGAGCCGCTTCCTACGACGCACGGACGACGGACGGCGAGGCCGCCCGAGATAGCTACCGGTCCGCCGGCGAGCAGATCTTCCTGTGGGTCGCCTGGACCCTCGCCTTCGCCTTCTGGGCGTTCAGCATGAGCACTGCGGTGGGCATTCTGGACGCCATCGCGGCGAGGCCACCCGGCGGGCTCGAAGGCGGCGTCGATCCGGGCGGCGGCGGCGTGTTCCTGATGAGCGTGGTGGCCGTGGTGCTCCTGGGGATCGCCATAGCCTACGGTGCGGCGCGCTGGGCGACCCGCGACAAGCGCCTGGATCCGGTCACCGAGGCGTCCACGGCGGCGCTCTACGACGCCGTCGATCGCAGCGGCGGCGACGACATGATCTCCCGCTCACCCGAGGCGCGCCGGCCTGACGAACGGGACTCCTACCGGCCGGCCTGAACCGCCCGGGCGCCGTTTCTGCGGGAGTTTGCGCCCGCCTTGCTTGAAAAGTGGCGCTGAGCGCGCTTGGCGCCTAGGATACCTGCAAGCGACTCAGTCACGCAGTCTCGCGTGATGGCAGGAGCCCGAATTCTAGCTGGGGGAGCCCAATGGCTGAAGTTAAGAAGAACAACGCGCTGCAGAAGCCTATGACGCCGTCGCCGCAACTGGCGGCCGTCGTTGGTGCGGGGCAACTGTCCCGTGGCGAGGTCGTCTCCAAGATTTGGGAATACATTAAGAAAAACAATCTGCAAAACCCGCAGAACAAGCGCGAGATCGTCGCCGACGATAAGCTGAAGCCGGTGTTCGGCGGCAAGGATCGGGTCAGCATGTTCGAGATGAACAAGCATCTGGCTCAACACCTGAAGTAGCCTTCTGACCCGCCGCGGCGCGAGCTGCGGCGGGGTCTGCTTTACGACGAAGGGCCTCGCCGGCGTTCCGCCGCGCGAGGTTTCTTTGCTGCCGGCGCCCGCCTCCTGCGCGTGGAAAGGCCGGTTAACCCTTTGCTGTGACAATGCAATCTCCCGACTCGTGCGGGAGACAGTGCAAAGGGCTTCCAGTGCAGTCGAGCGGCGCGACAGCTGTGCATCCGGAGGCGGGCGCGACTGAGCCCGTCGCCGCGGCGCCGGCGCCGCGCATTGTGTACGCCGGCCTGGAGGCCTCGCTCGAGCGCTTCAGCGACCGGACGCTTCTGGCGGCCGGCAAGGTCAACCTCATCTCCCTGGACGCCGTGCGCGAGCGGTTCGGCAAGCGCTGGTCGCTGCGCCAGGACCAGGTCTACAGCTTCGCCGAGCGGGTCCTGCAGCGGGGCCTCGGGCCACGCGGCCTCTATCTGCGGGCCTCCGGCACCGATTTCCTGATCGTCCAGCCCGACCAGAGCCGGCTGGCGGGCCAGGCCGCCTGCCTGCGCTACCTCCGCGAGATCCTGCTTCATTTCCTGGGGGATACCCACCTGGCCTATGGCGGCGTCCTGCAGGTGACGCGGATCGCCCCCGGCGCGATCGACGCCAAGCAGGTCGACATGCGCGCCGCCGAACTCGCCGAGGCCAAGGCCGCCGAAGAGGGCGCGGCTGCGGAGCTGGCCATCGGCGACCTCGCGGCGGGCGGCGCTGCTGCTGAGCCGGCGGCCCGTCGCAGCGTGGACCAGTGGTCGCCGTTCGTCTCGGTGGACGGGCGCCAGCTGCGGGTCTCCGCGACGCTTGAGCCGGTCTATGAGCTGAAGGGGTTCACCCGCATCGGCTTTCGTCTGATCCGGCGGGTGATCGTCATCCGGACGCGGGAGGAGCTGTCGGTGACCTCCGTCGCCGAGTTGTCCGCCTCCGACCTGCTGCGCGTCGACCTGGCCACCATCGCCCGGGGCATGGACCGGGTGGAGGCCGACGGCGAGGGCGAGAAGCAACTCAGCCTGATCATCCCGCTATCCTACGCCAGCCTGGCCAGCCACCGGGGTCGGGCCGAACTCGTCCAGCCGCTGCGCGAGGCCGACCGTCACGTGACCTGCGGCGTCATCTGCGAGATCTGCGACATCGAGGGCGTGCCGTCCGGCGGCCTGCTGTCGGCGGTCTCGCTGATCAAGCCGTTCACCCTGTTGGTGGTCGGCCACCTGATCCATCCGAGCGTGCAGACGCTCAGCCGGCTGAAGGGCGCGGGCCTCAGGGCCCTGTCCCTCGAATGCCCCCGGGGCCTGAGCGACGCCGAGTTCAGCGCCTGGGCGGTCCGCACTCTGCGTCCGGCCAAGCGCGTGGCGGGCTCGGTCATGGTCTATGGCGTCGAATCCGCCCGCCGCGCCGGCGAGCTCAGCCTCGTGGGCGCCACCCACGTCAGCCTGGCGAGCGCCTGACCGGCGAGCGATCGCCATGTCAGGTCCGTCCTCCCGGTCGATCAGCGCCGCAGGCGCATTCCGACGCAATGGTGGGTGCAGTAGGATTCCGCTCACCCGGCTCTTCCCGGCCTTCGCCGCCCAGCTCTGGTACATCCGCAGCTTCGCCGGCCATCGACGGAACCAGGGCCGGGCGTTCAGCTCGAGAGCGCGGCGAAAGGCGCCGCATGGCGTCCCCATCTGGCCCTCGCAAAGCCAGGATGTCCTTTCCACCGAACGGCGGATCAATCGCCGATGTGGTCAGAAAAAGCGCGCAAGCTTGATCAGCGCGCTGATGGGGGTGGGCGTTGAGCCGAAGTCGCTGTGGCGCGCGCCGAAAGTCCCGAAGATCAGGCCGCCTATGGTCACCCGGTCGGACAGGAAGTAGTCCGCCGCGGCCTGTGCGGCGCCGGAACCGTCCTGCAGATCGGCGCTGACGAAGCCGCTCAGTTCAAGGTTGCGCACCAAGGCGTCCTGGCGATCGACTCTCAGGAAGGCGGTGTGGCGCGAGAGCGGCTCCTGTCGATGGCCGCCGAAGCTGCGGATGTACCAGAGCTGGGCGGCGACGCCCGGGTTCGCCCGTTCGGCCTCGCCCCTCGCGAACCAGCGCCCCCAGTCGTCCGGCGAGAACCCCGCCTCGTGGTAGTGGTACTCAAGGTTCAAGACGATCTTCGAGGCCGTCGTGTAGGACGCCCCCAGCGACAGGTCGCTGCGGAACCGCGAGCCGCCGTCGCTCGGCAGCACCGGCGCCGCCGCGAGCGGGATCGCGCCGGTGAGCCGCCCGTAGGCGAGCGCCTCCGAGATCAGGTCGCCTTCGCGCCCGCCGGCCCACTCGCCATAGATCACCGTGCTGCGGCCGACGCTTCGGGTGAGGTTCAGGCCCAGGCGCACGCGTCCGTCCTCACTGTAGGCCAGGACCTCCGGACTGAGATCGTCACCCAGCTTGAGGCTCGCCTTCACCAGGATCCGGTCGGCCGCATTGGTGCGGTCGAGCATGGGGTTGAGGCTCGGCAACCTCAGGTCCGGATAGATCGGGGAGGGGTCGTACAGCCGCGGCGCGTAGGCAAGCGTCACCGCGACGTTCTCCAGGACCGCCTGGGTTCGGATCATCACCGCGCCCAGTCGGTCCTCGCGCAGCACCGAGGGATCCGACGAGAGCACCTGGACCACGGCGCGGGTCTTGAAGAAGTCGGTGGGATTGTAGCCCAGGGCCACGCCGCTCTTCAGGTTGATGCGGCCGGCGTCGATGAAGATCCCATCCCGCGGCTGCCAGCTCAGATAGGCCTCCCGCAGGTCCAGCCGGACGTTCTCCCGGTCGGGAAAGTCGATATCCTCCTGCAGGCGCAGGTTGGCCAGGGCGCTGAGGATGAAGCTGAGCCGCGACGTGAGCGGCATCGTGGTGCGCGCGTCCAGGAACAGCAGCTCCTGCCACGATGAGCCCGGCCCGCGCGGCGGTGGTACGAGCAAGCCCCCCCGCGCGCCGGAGGCCGACACCGCGTCTTCCAGGTAGATGGTGCGGGCTGGGTCCGGGGCCGGACCCAGGTCGGGGACCGGCGCGCCGGCCGCCGGCGCCGTGGGGATGCGATCGAGGTCGTGATCCGGCGCGGATTGCGCCCGGGCGGCCGAGACCGTGACCGCCAGGATCGCCGCCGCCAGACCGGGGGCGAGCCCTCGCATCACTTGGCCTGGAGGTGCGGCAGGTAGTCCCGCTGGAACCAGGCGTCCGGGATGTCCTGGAACGCCATGTCGCCGTAGGTCACGGTCGTGACGAGCGTGCTCGAAACGGCGTCGATCAGTACGGCCTCGCTGGGGCGCACCTGCCCCAGGACGTCATGGAAGCCGCGGTAGTAGAGTATCTTCAGGAGCCGGCCACTATCCGAGTAGAACCTGGCCTTGATCGGAAAGTGCGTGCCGCGCTCGACCCAGTATTCGATGTGGTTGTAGCTCGCCAGCGGGCTGGACGCCTTGAGGTCCAGGTGGTCGCAGATGCGGTCCTTGTGGTCGGCGTCCTGGATGGTCTCCACGCCCGCCGCGGCGGCCGTGAAATCGAGCGCCAGGTTGATGTTGAGGACGTCGGCGACCGAGGCTTGGCCCGTCAGCCGCTGCTGGGGCGAGATGCGCACGCTGGCCTTGGACGCCGGGTCGTAGAACCAGAAGGCGTGGGTGTCGAGCAGCACAATCTTGCCGGCGTCGCGGGCCGGCTGGGCAAAGCGGATGAGGTTGCGGAACTGGTGGGTGACCGGATCTTCCTTGGCGAACACCACCACAACATTCTGGTTCTTCGGCTTGCCGCTGACGTATTCTGTGAGCGTGTCCGTGGACCGGAACCCACGTCCCGGGTTGCGCACCTTGTCGGCCGCCGCCACGACCTCGGCGGGGGTCTCGGCGTGCGCGAGGGGCGCGAGGCCAAGGACGCCGGCAGCGGCGAGGGTGGCAAGAGTAAGCGGCTTCATGACGGACCTCACACGTGCCTCAGGGCGTCGACCACCGACAGGCGGGCGGCGCGGCCGGCGGGCGCCCACGAGGCCAGCGTCGCCACCCCAGCCAACAGCGCCCAGACAATGGCGACGTCGTATAAGGCGCCCCCGAACAGATAGAGCTTGAGCGGAACGGGCTGCACGCTGCTGGGCGGGGTCCAGGTGAGGCCGGCGCTGTTGACCACCATGCCGATGGCGTAGGCGAGGCCGACGCCGACGGTGGCGCCCAGGATGCCGATCATGCCGCCCTCCAGCAGGAACAGGCGCCGGACGCCTGCCCGCCGGACGCCCATGGCCCGCGTGGTGCCGATCTCGTCGGTCCGCTCGATGACGCTCATGCTCATGGCGTTGGCGATCGTGAAGAGCACCACGACGCCGATGATCGCCGAGATGAAGAAGAAGATGGACCGGAACATCCCCACGGCCTGCGGATAGAAGGAGTTGAGTTCGGTGAAGTCGCGCACCTCCAGATCGAGGCGGTGGGCCTTGAACAACGACCGGAGCCGGTCCCGCACCCGGTCGAGGTCCTCGGTGCGGTTGAGTTGCAGCACCACGGCGGTGGCCGCCGGCGGGGCGCGTCCGTAGACCAGCTGCTGGGCCAGACCGATGTTCATGCCCACGTAGTTCTCGTCGAGCTCCTTGACGCCCTGGTACTCGACCCGATGGACCACCAGGCCCACCACATTCGGCGCGCCGTTGACCGTGGCGCCCAGGAGGTCGATGCGCGGCTCCTCGTCGCCGCCGGCGGCCGCGGACGCCTCGCCGAGGCCGGAGAAGTCCTGGCCCGGAATCTTCGACAGCTCCGCGGCCTTGATGGGATCCACCGGCGCCGCGCGGGCCGGCGGGCAGTCGGCCTGATGGGTGCGCTCGCAGAGCCCAAGGATCCGCACCAGGCCCATGCCCAGGAGGCCCTTGGAGGTGTCGTCGTCGCTCAGGCCCGACCGCTTCAGGCCGGTGGAGCCCACGCCGTACTCGTTCCAGTGCTTCATGGCGTCCCGGTCCGACGGGACGAAGCCGACGCCGAAGAAGGTCTTCGACGTGCCGCTGTCCGGATTGCCGGCGATGCCGCCCACCGACTGCGTGGGGGTGGCCACCGCGATCAACGGCTTCAGCAGCGGGTCGGTCTCCACCAGGTCGAGGACCCCCTTGTAGTCGGTGATCCCCCAGGCCGCCGGATTGCCGGCGCCGTAGTTGAAGAATCCGTCGCGGTAGATGGCCAAGTGGCCGGTCCGCTGCACGGTGGAGGTCTGCAGGCCGTAGGTCGTGAACAGGGTGAAGGCCCCGAACAGCAGCGCCGCGGCCGTGCCGATCGCGATGGTCATCGTCGTCGTTAGCGAGCGGCGGGTGTTCCGGAAGATGTTCCGAAAGGCGATCTTCAGCATCATCATGCGCGCGCCCTCTCGGCGTCCGGGGACACGAGACTGCCGTCCCGCAGGGTGAAGGTCTGGTCGGCGTGAGAGATCAGCTGCGGGTCGTGCGTCGAGAAGATGAAGGTGGTCTTCTGCTCGGTCTGCATCTCGCGCATCAGCCGGATGATCGCCGCCCCGGTCTCGGAATCCAGGTTCGCCGTGGGTTCGTCGGCCAGCACGATCTGCGGCCGCTTGACCAGGGCGCGCGCGATCGCCACCCGCTGCTTCTGGCCGCCGCTGAGCTCGTTGGGCCGCTGGCCGCGCTGGTCAGCGAGACCCACGGCCTCGAGCATGGCCTCCACCGCCGCGCGGCGAGCCGGCGCGGGGACCCCTGTGAGCAGCAGCGGATATTCGACGTTCTCATAGGCCGAGAGCACCGGAAGCAGGCTGAAGCCCTGGAAGATGAAGCCCACCGTCCGCGCCCGGAAGTCGGACACCTCGTCGTCGCTCAGCCGGTTCACGTCCTGCCCGGCGATCTCGATGGTCCCGCGGGTGGGCCTGTCGATACAGCCGATCAGATTGAGCAGGGTGGTCTTGCCACTTCCTGAGGGCCCGACCAGCATTGAGAAGCGCTGAGGCGCAATCACGAGACTGACGCCGCGCACCGCCTCGACCTCGATCGCGCCGGCCCTGTAGGTCTTGACGATGTCCCGCAGCCGGACGGCCGGCGTGAGCGTGGTCTCTGGCATGGCGGTGTCCTTCGGGGGCGCGGCGCAGGTCAGTAATCGAGATCGATGGCCAGCGCCTTGCCGGCGCCGTCGAAGCTGAAGGCGGCCTGGCCGAACTTCGGCGGCCCGCCCGAACCCTGGGCGTCGTTGGAGAAGCCGTAGCCCTCGACCGGAACCCCGAGATTGTTCCAGTCGAGTTTTCCGTTGCCGTTGGCGTCGTGGAAGGTCGCCACCGCGTAGCGGCCTGCCGGCAGCCCATGGAAGGTCAGCACCATCGCGCCCGGCGCGGCCTTGATCCGAGCCACCGCCTTGGCCTTGGGCAGCTGCATGAAGCTTGCCTCGTCATAGACGGCGCCGAGCACGGCGCCATTGGCGTCCTTGACGCCCTTCACCGTGACTGTGAGGTCGCCGGCGAAGGCGACGGCCGGCGCCAGCAGCGCCGCGACGATCAGGGGAGCCAGACGCATCCTGTGGATCTCCGAAAAGCGGCGCCGGTTTCCCGGCGGCGGTGACAGCAAATGACGGTACCGAGGCGTACCAACCTCTGCGACCATATGGTTCCGAGGGGTACCAGCGCAAGGCCCCATGACGAAAAATGCAGCGAACGAAGGAGCTCAGTCTGAAATGTCCCCGTTTTCCGGGCCGCATCCGCGCCCTTGAGCCCCTACGTGATCGCTTCCAGGCGTTCAGGCTCGTGGCTGACGGATGCCAAGTGCTGGTTGGCGCCTATCCTGCGGGTACGAGAATCGGGCGCACGCGCGCGGCGCCGACAACTGGGGAGCTATAACCTGCCGCGGCGGCCATCGCCGGAGCGCCTTGGCCTGAGCGGTGCGCCGGGAGCAGCCGGTGCTAAGCACCGTCCAAGGGCTGGGTGCGCGAAACCTCGCGCAGTTCGTCGATCAGGGTGTCCGCCTTGCCGATGAACGTAGCCGTGTGGGCAAGGCCCACGTGGATCTCGAACGCGGCCGCGTCCACGAAGTGCGAGTGTATATGGAACAGTTGCGGATCGACGATCGAGCGGTAGGCCTCGATTCCGAGGCAGCCCGGCTCGGCCCGCGTTTGCGGCGTCACCTCGCGGATGGCTGCGGCCAGCGCCTCGGCGCAGCCCGGCGCGGCATGGAAGCGAGCGAAGATCGTCAGGGTCATCGGGTAACGTCTATCTTGTGAATTTCGCGATCCAGTTCGACTCCCAGGTCTTACCGCCGTCGTCGGAAAAGGCCTGCTCGAGCTGGAAGGACTTCGCGGTGATATCTGAGAAGATGAAGCGCACGAAGATCGCGCGGTCGTTCAGCGTATCCTGGTTGTAGAACTCGCCGCGACCCTTCTGGAAGCCACCCACCATCGCGGCCCCGACCTGGCCTTGGGCGGCGTTGGCGTAGCTGATCCCCCATTGATGGGTCGCGGGGTTGTAGACCCGGATGCTCATGCCTTCGAGGTGACCGGCCGATCCGTCCAGGTCCAGCTCCCCGATGTTCGCCTTGCCGCCCCACCAGGGCCGCACGATTGAGGTCCCGTCGTATTCGACCCAGGTGTCGGAGCCGGTCAAAGGATGCAGCCGGCGCAAAAGATGGCAATTCCAGTCGCCGAGCTCGAAGTCGAAGTCGTGCGGTCCGCCAACGGTGGGCGGCGTTGCGCGCTGGGCGGACGAAGCCGACTGCGCGAACGCGGGCGCGGGCGCGGCGAGTAAGACCGCAATCAGCGCGACTCGAAGCGACTTGGCGATGGATGACACGGCGTGCTGATCCTAAACTGAAGGTGACATAGCGAGCTGGCTAAGAGATTCTCGACCGATGCACGAGGAGGCACGTTCAGGTGACTATGGCTCAGGTCCGACGACACAACCCGGTCACTGATTGCCCGCTCACCGCGGCGCTAGCGGCCTTGGGCGGCAAGTGGAAACTGATCATCATCTACTGGCTATCGGACGAGCCCCGTCACTTCGCCGCCCTGCGACGGCTGATGCCCGCGATCTCGCAGAAGGTGTTGACCGAGCAACTGCGCGAGCTGATCGCCGACGGCATGGTGGACCGGGCGGAGACCGGCCAAGTCCCAGCCCCGGTGATCTATTCGCTCACGCCCTACGGTCGCTCGGTCATGCCGATCGCCGAGACCGTGCGGCAATGGGGCCACGGCCATATCGCGAAGTTCTCAGCCTAGCGTCTGCACCAGGTCGGCGATCAGTCCGTCGCCAGCAGATCACATGCTCCGGGTCCGATGGGTCCCCGCCCGCCTGCGCCCCCGTCTGGCCTACGAGGCGCTCCAGCGCATGGCGCCGGCTCAGCGAATGAATTCGCTTCGCGGAGAAGGCATAGGGGTACTAGGACGTACCTGAATGACGCGCAGCAGTTCGACCGCCGTGGACCGCGAGCCCTTGCACCCGCCGGTGCAGGAGGCCTCTGGCGGCCCCGCGGCGACCGCGCCGGCGGCCGATCGGATTCTCAGCGCCGCGTTCTCGGCCTTCGTGGAGGAGGGTTACACGGGGGCAAGCACCTTGCGGATCGCCACGCGCGCCAAGGTGTCAAAGCGCGAGCTCTACGCCCTGTTCGGCAACAAGCTCGGAATCCTGAGGGCCTGCATCGCCTTGCGCGCCCAGCGGATGCAGCCCCCGGAGCCGCCGCCGACGCCACGCGATCCGAAGGAACTCGAGGCGACGCTCACAGCCTTCGGGACCCGGCTGCTCGAGGAGATCACCCATCCCTCGGTCGTGGCCGTTCACAGCCTGGCGGTGGCCGAGTCGGCGCGAGCCCCGGAGATTGGCCGCGAACTTGACCAGGTCCGTCGCCAGGTGCACGCGAGCGTCGTCGAATGGCTGGCCCGCGCGCAGGCGGCCGGCCTCCTGCGGCCAGGCGATCCGCAGGCCCTCGCCACGGATTTCCTGGGGCTGCTCATGGGCGACCTTATGGTGCGACTCATGCAGCGTGTCGCCGAACGTCCCACGGCCCGGCAGGCAAGGCGCGCCGCCGGCCGCACGGCCGCCGCCTTCGTTCGGATCCACGGTTCGGCCTGAGCGTCGGTCACGACGAGGTGCGCCGGCTTGTCTGCGGCGTGAGAAAGCGCTTTCAGGACGGCTTGCCCACGACATGTGGTTCATCTCGCGCCGGCCGTCGGGGTCACCACCGCGGCCGGGCGCCGGTAGTGGGCGGCCTTCGTGCTGAGGATAATGGTGGGTGCAGTAGGATTCGAACCTACGACCCGCTGATTAAGAGTCAGCTGCTCTACCAACTGAGCTATGCACCCGTCCCGGCTCCGGTTACCCAAGGGGCCGGTGGCGAGGGCGC
>JAQGIX010000003.1 GCA_028290925.1 Phenylobacterium sp.
ACGTAGGGCTTGAGGATCGCAGCCCCGAGCTCGGCGTGTGAAGCGGGCAGCAGGATGTCGCCGACGTCGTGCAGCAGGGCGCAGACCACATATTCCTCGTCGCGGCCGTCCTTGAACGCCCGGGTGGCGGTCTGCAGGGAGTGCTCCAGCCGGTCCACCGCGAAGCCGCCGTGGTCGTCGTCCAGCAGGCGCATCTGGTCGAGGATGCGGTCCACATGCTGGCCGCGGTGCGCCGCGCCGGCCCGGCCGATGGCCTGCCAGTCCTGGAGCGTGCCCTCGGTCATGGCGGTGAACGTTGCGCGATCGGCGATGGTGGCGTCGTCGGCCATGGCGGCCTCCCCTGATCTGTCGGGCGTATGGTGCGGCGGGCGACGGGCGAGGTCAACGCGGGCGGCGTTGTGGCGCGCGGGCCGCTCGGCCATGGTGGGCCGCCGCCGCAGACGGATTCGTCCATGCCTCTGACCGACTGGCAGACGCGCCTCGCCGCCTCGCCGGAGCTCTTTCCGCTCGCCATCGATCCCGCGATCGACCGCGTACGGCTCGTGCGCATGGCGCCGGTCGACTACGAGAAGGCGAGCTTCCTGGACGAGCGCCTCGCCGCCCCGATGGTCGCCGAGCCGGCCTTCGCGGAGGTGGAGGCCGCCATGGCCGACGCGCCGGTCGCCTGCGACTACATCTTCCACCTCGGCCACGTGGGCTCGACCCTGCTGTCGCGGCTGCTGGGCGTGCATCCGGCGGTTTTCTCCCTGCGCGAGCCGCATGCCTTGCGCACTTTCGCCGCCGCCGAGATGGCCGGCGCGCCGTGGAGCGACGCCGAGCTCGACCGCCGCCTGCGGGTCTTCCAGGCGCTGTTCTCCCGAACCTGGCGCCCGCCCGAGCGGGCGCTGGTCAAGGCCACCAGCATGGTCTCCGGCCTCGCGCCGCGGCTGATGGCGCAGAACCCGGCCGGCCGGGCGCTGCTGATGACGCTCGCGCCGGAAGCCTACCTCGCGGCCATCTTCTCCGGCGCCAACCTCGGCGACGTGCGGCAGGCCGCGGCGCTGCGCCTGGCCCGCCTCAACCGCCGGCTCGGCCACGCGGCCTGGACGCTGGATCAGCTGAGCCCCGGCGAGGTCGTGGCCATGAGCTGGGCCAGCGACAGGGCGGTGTTCGCCGACCTCGCCCGCCGCATGCCCGAGCGGGTCCTCATGGTGGATTTCGAGGCCTTCCTCGCCGCGCCGGCGGAGGGCCTCACGGCCGCGCTCGCCCACCTGCACGGCCGCAACGATCCGGAAGCCGCGGCCCGGCTGGCGGCCTCGCCCTATCTGCAGCGCTACTCCAAGGCCCCGGAATACGGTTATCGCGCGGACCTGCGCCGCCAGGTGCTGGCCGAAGCCCGCCGCACCGCCGCCGAGGAGATCCGTCGCGGACTGGCGTGGCTGGAGGGGGCGGCTCGGGCCTGGCCGGCGATCGCCGAGGCCGCGGCCTAGCTCGACCCCCACATGCGCCGCAGGTTGGCCCGCACGTACTGCAGCCGGTTGCGGTTCTCGGGGTCCATGCGCGCGCCTTCCAGCGCCGCCACCTCGTCCAGCTCGTAGAGCATCTCGCGCAGCATGGCGTCGGCGATGTGGCTCTCCACGAAGGTGATGCCCACCAGCCGCTGTCCTGAGGTCACCGGGGTGACCTCGTGCAGGGTGGTCGAGGGATAGACGATGGCGGCGCCGGCCTTCAGCTTGAACTCCACCATCCGCGTGCCCACCCGCACGGCCAGCGCGCCGCCCTCATAGGTCCCCGGATCGTTGATGAAGATCGTGCAGGAGAGGTCGGAGCGCAGCTGCCGGGCGCCCAGCGGGATGATCGCGGAGTCCACGTGCAGGCCGTAGGTCATGCCGGGCTCGTAGCGGGCCAGGAGCGGCGGCGCCATCAGGGCCGGGAAGGCGAAGTTGCGGAACGGCTCGTTGCGCTGCAGGGCCGCCGCCAGGAGCTTCGAGGAGGCCTGATAGGCCTGGTCGGCGTGGTCGATCTGCAGGTTGTTCTTGACCGTGGAATGGGGCGAGGAGACCCGTCCGTCCACGAACTGCGCCTTGGCGGCGAGCGCCTTGAGCTCGGCCACCTCCTGCGGCGTCAGGACATCGTCGATCTCGAGGAACATCGGCCACCCTTCGCCCGCTGGGTAGCATCGCCCGGCCCGGCGGACAATTCGGCTACTCGGCGGTCTGCGTCTCCGCCTCGGCCACGAAGCCCTTCCAGGTCCTCATATATTGCACGAAGGCCGGCCCCAGGCCCTCCTGGCGCAGATGGGCCTCGGTGACCGGCAGGCTGGCCGGCGTGAAGTCCGGGTCGGCGGCGTATTTCTTGGGATAGTCGTGGTGCAGGATGGCCGCGCGGCCAAGGAACACGAAGTCCATTCCGCGCTCCAGGCAGGCGCGCACGTCGGCCCCGCTCATCACCTTGCCGGCGCAGCCCAGCCGCACCCCGCCGCGCGGCAGGTCGGTGAACCAGCTCATCAGGGTGCGGCCCTTGAACTCGTCCTCCACCGGCTCCTTGGCGTAGTCCCAGAGCGACAGGTCGAGGTAGTCGATCCGGCCCTCGGCCATCAGCTCGCCGGCCACCTGGCGGATCTCCATGAGCTTCAGCCCGAAGCGCTCCGGCGACAGCCGCACGCCCAGGCTGAAGTCCGCCCGGCAGCGGGCCCGGACGCCGGCGATGATCTCCCGGATGATCCGCGCGCGGTTCTCCAGCGAGCCGCCGTAGCGGTCCTGGCGCCGGTTGATCTCGGGGCTCAGGAACTGGGCCAGCACATAGCCGTGCGCGCCGTGCAGCTCGACCCCGTCGAAGCCCGCCCGCTCGGCGCGGCAGGCGGCGGCCACGAAGTCTTCGACCAGCTGCTCGACCTCGCCGGTGGAGAGCCCCCGCGCGCCGAACTCCGCGTTGTCCGAGGGGCAGACCGGCGCCTCGCCGATCAGCTCCCTTGGGCTACGCATGCCGGCGTGGTGCAGCTGGACCTTCGCCAGGCTGTCATTGGCCTTGATGGCGGTCGCGAGCCGCGTCAGGCCCTCCAAATGCTCGTCGCCGAACACCCCCAGCTGGCCGGGGAAGCCCTGGCCGATCCGCTGCACGTGGGCCGCGCAGGTCATGGTCATGCCGAAGCCGCCCTCGGCCCGCTTGGTGAGCCAGCGGAATTCGTCGTCCGACAGCCGCCCGTCCGGGTGGCTCTGCAGGTTGGTCAGCGGCGCCAGGGCGAAGCGGTTCTTCATGGCCGGCCCGTGGGCGAAGGCGAGCGGCGTCAGCACGTCGGGCAAGGCCATGGTCCTTCAAACAGCTGTTCGGCAGACGGGTCTTAGCCGAGCCGGCGCCAGGACGCCAACCGCCGATCGCGGCGCCAAGTCCGCCCAGCGTCGTCGCCGTCGCCCACCACGTGGCCGGCGTCGGCGCGGGCGAGGATCCTCCGGGAGGTCATGGCCGCGGCTCCAGCCGGGCGTCACCGCTCAGGTTGGCGCTGTACGGAACCGCTCGTCCTGACGGCGCTCAGTTTCGCAGGCCCAAGCGATCCGCTTGAGGCCGCCGCCCCAAGCCGCTAAGGATCGCCGCCGGTGCGCGGCCGTAGTTCAGAGGTAGAACGTCAGCTTCCCAAGCTTAATGTCGTGGGTTCGATTCCCACCGGCCGCTCCAACCTTTCAAGCGCTTAGCGCTCTTTCTCCGTCTGACTGGACCACCATTTGGAGCATTTTGGAGCCCTCGCTCCAAAATGTCGCCGGTCCGTTCGGAAACGAGTTCCGCAATGCGCCGCTAGCGGACACTCGATCCCCGCCGTGAAGCGGACACTCGATCCCGACTGTCACCGCCGCAATGCGGCCGAAAGGTCGCCCCTGCACTCAAGCCGTCTTGGCGTATTTCCAGAACCGGCCCTTGCCTTCAGTGATCCAGGCGAGCGCGTCTTCGATCCGCTTGTCGCGGGTGGCGTCCGTCTTCGCCTCGCCGATCCAGACGTAGTATTCTTTCTGGAACGAGGCGGACTTGCTGTCGAAGATGGCTTGCACCGACGGGTTCGCTGCAAGCCGTGCCGCGAACGCCTCAGGGATGCCCACCGACTTTGGGGCGCTGGTAGGCCGCGGCGGCAGCTTCACGCCCCGCTCGTTGAGCGACATGGCTTCTTGGATCCAGGCGACGAGGTCGGTATCGGGCGGCAGGTCCGCGAGCTTGGTCAACTTGCCCATAAAGCGCTTGGCGGCCGGCAGGTCCCCATTGGCCTTGAGCCGGGGATCGCTCATCAGGGAGTCCTTCCAGAAGCTGAAGGAGCAGTGCGACTTGTAGCCGGCGAAGATGCACATCATCTCGCCCCGGTAATTGAAATGCGGGATCCCCCATTTGATCTCCTCGGTGACCTCCGGGCAGGTCGTCTGGAGCAGGTCGCGCAGGTGCGCCAGGAGCGGCTCCGCGAAAGCCTCCAGCTTGGCTTCGTAGGCTTCGATCTTGGGATCGCGATGGGCGCCTGACATCTGGCCTTCCTCCATTCGAGGAGCCGGTCCCAAAACGTTCGGGTCCCTATTTACCTCGACACCAAGATAATTGTACGTTATCTCGACGTCAAGACGAAACCGGGTATGGTACGGGTGACCGGCCTCGGGACGGGCCCGAGAGGTTTTTCGGCGTCACGGCGTCTGCCCCGATCAGGAGGCCCTCCTGCCCAGTGCAACACACCCGATCGACGGCACCGAAGCCAAACGACGGCAATGGGCCCGCGAACTGCCCGATCTCGACACGACGGGGATGGCGATCCTGGGCCGCATGCGGTGGCTGATCCTGGCCGCGCGGCCGCGGATCGAAGCGGTGTTCGCAGGATACGGCCTGAATTCCGGCGAGTTCGACGTCCTGGCGACCCTTCTGCGCGCCGGCTCCCCATACCAGCTCCGCCCCACCGAGCTATTTCGTTCGCTGATGATCTCGTCCGGGGGCTTGACCGATCGCCTGGCGCGGCTCGCCGCCGCCGGCCTTGTCGCGAGGCCCCCTTCGCCGCAAGACGCGCGCAGCCTGCTCGTCCAGTTGACCGACGAGGGCCGGCGCCGCGCGGAAGCGGCCTTCCGCGAAGACATGGCCGTGGAGCGCAACCTGCTCGCAGGCCTCGATGACCGGGACCGCGAGATGCTCTCGGCCCTGCTCAGCAAGCTGGCGCTTGAGTTCGAGGCTGCTGAAACCTGAAACGCGCAGATGGCGACGGTTCAGCGTGAGGCTTCCAAAATGCGAGGTTGCGGTTCGCGGCGAAGGTTCTCGGACCGCGAATTGCGGCGCCCCGACGCGATCAGCTGACCTTACTGAGGACGATGTCCACCCCGTCGCGGCGACTGACATAACCCGTAACTTGCCCATTCGCATCGCGCTTGAAGATCCGCCGCATATTGGGGATGCCCGGCAGGAAGAAGACATCACGGAGCTCAGCTTTGATCGCCACGGGCGGACCGCCGCTGGTTGACGTCGTGAGGCCTTCGGCGCTGCGGGCGACGATCACCTTGTAATCCTGGCCGGCCTGGTAGACCCCGACATAGGTGTCGAGATCTTCGGCGGATAAGCGAACGGCTGGCGGGTCCTGCTGCACGTTCATGGTCTGGCTGGCGATCATCTTCCAACCATCGGCCCGCTTTGCCCACGTCTCGGTTGAGCGGAACCGGTAGACCAGGGTCTGTCCGTGGAAATGCTGGGTCAGTACGTCGACGAAAGTGGCCGTTGCGGTCTGGCCGCCACCCTGGCGGCGAAGAACCCAGTCTGTCACCTCGATCGACCGGTCGGTCAGCTTCCGGGGCGGCGCCCCATCGCTCTTGGTCATGTCGGCCTTGGTGACGATTTCACCGGTCTCGTTCATGAACACCACATCTGGATCGAGGTACTTGCCGAGTGTCGCCGTATCTCCAGCCTGGCCCGCTTCCGAAAACGCCTGGGTCTGCCGCTTCAACAGGACCGACAAGTCGCGATCGGAGCCACCCGTCGGCGCCGCAACGGCGGTCGCCCCGGTGACCGCGGTGATGACTAGACCGGCGATCAGATGATGATGTGAAGGCACTAGGAACTCCATGTTGCCCCTAGCTCCGGCTTGCCGGCGCTCCGAGGTGGCTGAAAAGGGGCCATATTTGACAAGCCCTCCGTCCATCATCGTGAGGGAAGTCAGTAGGCCCGGCCAACCTCCGAATGCCGCCCGTAATCGGCGGGCAGGTCGGGCGGGGGAGGGACGTGGCCCTGATTTCTATATCGGCAAATAGTTGCAGAACGGGAAAATTTGTTAATCGTCATCCGTTCCTGCTAAATAGGCAACCCGAAGGGGAGCTTAGAGAAAGTGAAACGTTGAGTCCTCCCGGCAGAAACGAGATTGGCCAACAGATTCGGCGTCATCGCCGCGCCCGGCGGATGAGCCTGCAGGACGTCAGCAACCGGACCGGCATCTCGGTTTCCACACTTTCGAAGATAGAAAACAATATTATCGAGCTTAGCTACACGCGGATGAT